>CAYOON010000145.1:324-5438 GCA_964405595.1 uncultured Lachnospiraceae bacterium
ATGCGCGACGAGATTGAAAATCTGAAGAAAGCTGTTGGCGAGAAAGCGGATGGGCGATTTTTTTCGCCGTTTCGGCAAACTTTCCCGCCGATTCGGCGGTTTTTATTTAAATTCTAGTACCTTTTTCTTGAAGAAATTTCCGCGCTCCTCGAAGTTCGTGAAGGCATCGAAGCTTGCCGACGCGGGCGACAGCAGCACCACGTCGCCGTCGATTGCGATCTTCCTTGCAAGTTCGGTAGCAACACCATAGTCCGGCGCTTCATAGATTACGGGTGATCCATCCCGATAGTCGGGGCAGTTCACGATCGCCTCCCGGATTGCAGGGCCGGTGGCGCCGGTCAGGATCACCGCCTTCGCCTTCTTGCAGAGGGGCACGCCGATGGGCTCGTAGGGGATATGCTTATCGTAGCCGCCGCAGAGGACGATCAGCTTCTGATTGAAGGCGTTCAGCGCCGCGATCGTACGGGTGGGGCTGGAGTCGATGGAGCTGTTATAGTAGCGCACGCCGTCCAGTTCGCGGACAAACTCGCAGCGGTGCTCCACCCCTCCGAAGGTTGTAGCGACCCTGTAGATGCTCTCGGTGGAAACCATCCCCCATGTAGCGCCGATGGCTGCCATGTAGTTCTCCACGTTATGCCTGCCGGGGAGTTTGATGTCGGCCGATTTCAGAACGGGAGTTTCCTCCACGAAGATCGTGCCGTCTTTTTCGTAGATCATTCCTACGGAATTTTCGGGGATGCGTTTCGATGTGAAGCGGAAGCATTCGCCCCTGACCATGGACGCGGCTGCGGCGGTGATTTCGTTCTCCAGATTGAGAACAGCCCGGCTTTCCGTCGGCTGATAGCGGAGCAGATTCAGCTTGGACTGGGTGTACTCCTCCATATCGGGGTGCCAGTTCAGGTGATTGGGGGTCACGTTGGTGATGACCGCTGTCTGCGGGGACTTGTGCATGGTATGCAGTTGGAAGGAGGACAGCTCGACTACGGCAAAATCGTCCGCACCGATCTTGTCCACCACGGGGAGCAGCGGTCTTCCGATGTTTCCGCCGAGGAATACCCGCTTACCTTCCGCCTTCAGCAGCTCGGAGATCAGGGTTGTCGTGGTGGTCTTGCCGTCGCTGCCGGTTACGGCTAGGATCTTGCAGGGGCAGAGATCGAAGAACTCCGACATCTCGGAGGTCAGGATCGCGCTCCGCTCCATGGCGGCAAGGATCCCCGGCTGATCGTAGCGGATCCCGGGGGAGAGGAAGATCACGTCGGCGTCGATCTGATCCAGATAGTCCTCTCCGAGGCAGAGGGTGACGCCCTTTCCTGCAAGTTCCTCGGCGAGTGATCCCAGTTTCGCGGGATCCTTTTTATCGTGCGCGCTGACTTTTGCGCCCAAATTCAGAAGCAGGTCGATCACCGGGGTGTTGGAGATACCGATCCCCAGCACGGCGACGCGCTTCCCTGCGACTTTTTCTTTTAAACGATCGGTTGGTTTCATAAGATTACCTTCCTTTCCTTATTCTGAATCTATATTGTAGCACGGTTTTGCCGTTCTGTCAAGGATTCTGCGAAAGAAAATCGCTCCTTCTGATCGGAAGGAGCGATTTAACGTGTGACAAAGGTAAATTTATTCCTTTATTCTTTTTGCTTCGTATTGCTTTTTGGTTAAGAGCAGTTCAACGATTCCGTTTTCTCTTTTATATTCGCAAAAGCCGGCAGACGAATGGATCTTCATGGCCGCAGTGCGGGTTTCCTCAAATATATTGTGCACCGCTTCCGCGCCGAGTTTTTCAAAAGCCTGTTCAAGCAGTAAATCTAACGCTTGCCGCGAATATCCTTTGCCTCTGTGCACCGATTCGATGACAATGCCCATCTCATACCAATTCATTTTTTCGTCCTTGTAGACATTCACTTCACCTACAAAAACTCCATCGACAACAATATAGGCATAGTATCGATCCGGTTCCTGTCCGATATAGGTATTGTACCATCTCGCCCAAGCTTCCTTGGGAAAGTCGATGCAGCCGGTTTCTTTACAATAATTTGGGGCTTCTAAATCATAACCTTTGTTGTAACGCATCGTATCCGCATCGCTGAGTATCTTTTGGCGATAGGATAATTCTTCAAACGTCGGTATATGCAGCCGGATATTTTTACTCGTCTTATTCATCTTGTAAACAGGCAAATCTCCGAAAGTTGCAGGCAATCGGCACTCTCCGCCGTGTGCATTTCCAGCCGATAATAGCGGTACGCGGTCGTACAGCCGGTTGTATAAGCGGTCGGCGTGTAATTCGCTACCGGCAGACCGGCATCCTCTACGTCGTGGACAACCTCATAGCTCTCGCCGTCCTCCGATCCGTACATCGTCCAACGGATGGGATTTCGCGCGGGGAGTCCCTCGGTGTCGTTGGCGGTATAGACCACATAATCGGTGATCACCGCAGGCTCCGTCATCTGCCACTCGACGGTAATATCGTTTCCGCCGACGCAGTATTTGTTTGAGCCGCTGGCACCGGATTGCGCCTTATTATCGAACAGGCAGTCCACCGTATGACTTCCCGTGCCGCCCGGTCCCGAGACAGTGGAACGGTCGATCCGACTATACAGCGACACCGCCCCCGACGGCGCGTTCGCGTCGGCAAAGCCTGCCGCGGCCGGATCGTCGGTATACAAGTGAAGCTCGGACAGCTGCATATAAATCTGTTCCTCCCCGGATTGGAAGAGAATCCGGAAATACTGATAGCGCACGGTTTTCTTCAGGACATAGCCCTTATAGGCGTAGTTGGCCTCGGGCAGTCCGGGATCCTCCACCGCGTCAATCAGCTCCCAGCTTTCCTCGGATCCGTCGGCCGAGCCGTACAACTCCCACGACGGGGGATTGCGGTCGGGATATTCCGCCGTATCGTTGCCGGTTGCCAGCGCGTAGGCCGATACGGGAAGCTCACTCTCCATCGACCAGATCACTTCCACCGTCCCGTCCAGCAGTACGCAGTATTTGCTGCTCTCGTAGCCGTCGAACAGATTGATCGAATCCTCCGCAGGCATTACGCCTTTGTTTGCGGAGTGGAGCGCGCCGAACATGGGGGACAGATCGGTGTATCCGTCCAGCGTCGGATCGTCGATCACATCCACCGGGTATCTGGGCGCATCCGAATCGGGGATTCCCGGGGTTACGCCCGGATTGCTCGGCTTATCCGGATACTTCCCGGGATCAAACTCCGCCTGCGGAGTGGGCGTCTTGGGCTTTACCGGGAGCGTAACCGTTCCGCTTGACGTTCCGGACGGCACTCCCGGCGTACCGGAAGCTTCGGACGGCTCGGTGATCGGGGGCTGTCCCGACTGATTACAGGCTGCAACGGAAGGAAGAATGATCGACAGGGTCGCGAGAATCGCTAAAATACGGTATTTTTTCATGTCGGCGGTATACCTTTCCGTGAAAATAGTTCCTTTACATCATTGTATCACTGATATATGAACTGTCTGTGAACATCTCACAATTATTTCGGTCATATCACGATTTCCTTGCCGAGATCGAAGGCGTAAATGGCAGTCTGGCTGACCTTTTTCCCGCCGATCTGCTCGATTGCCTCCCGATAGTAGCGAAGCTGGCTGCCGTATTCCTCGACAAGCGCCTTTGCCGCCCGATCCGGATCGGATTTGCCCAGTACACGGTCTGTTTTGTAGTCCACCAGCTTATAGGAGCCGTCCGGGAGCAGGAAAAAGCAGTCGATGACGCCCTGCACCAGCAGTCTGGCGTCCGCGATCTGCGCCGCAAACTCCGCATTCTCGGTAAACTCGCTTGCGGGCTTGGACAGCAGGAAGCGATACTCCCGATGCAGCTCGGCACTTTCCGACATCTGCCGGAAAAGCTCGGACGTAAAGAAGGCGGCGAGCTTGTCGGTATAGACCAGCCCTGCCTGATCCCGGTCGATGAATCCCCGATCTACCAGTCTTGCCAGTTCGGCGTGAACGCCCTGCTTTTTCACCGTATCGAAATCGCAGAACTGCATGAACAGGTGGGTTGCGGTTCCCCGCTCCGCGCCTGTGGGTGCCTTTGCGCCTTCCAGAAAGGCAGGCTTGGAATGGAACCGATAGCGGACGTCGGACGGCTCCGTTTCGTCAAGATAGGATGGATAAAGCCCGGACACCACCGCTTTGGATGGGATCGAAACCTCCGCCTGATGAGGATAGACGTAGTTCAGGCGGGCGAGCAGTTTTTCCCGGAGGATGGGATCTGTGGGATTCTCGGGAGTTGCCGGCTGTTCCTCCGGCGGCTCTGCCGTCTCCGATGCCTGCGTATCCTGCTCTTGTGCATCTTCGGCAGATTCCTCGGGGGTGAAGTATTCAATCTCGCAGAACGACTGTTCCTCACCCAGTGACGAGAGAATCCACGCAAGGTAGTTGGCATTCTTGGAGATTCCGTAGAAATCCTGCCGTCTATCTGCCTGAATCTGACCGTCCAGCTTGCTAAAATCGGGCACACAGCCAGTGATGTGCAGCTCCTCTTTCGGACGGGTCAGTGCTACATAGAGGATCCGCATCTCCTCATCCATGATATTCTCGCGCATCCGGAATGCAACCGCGCGGCGGAGGGCGGGATCGTAGCTTGCGTATCCGCTTGTGTCTTTGAGACGGAACGCAATGCCGATATTCCGCTCCAATAGGAGGGATTTAGCCAGATCCTGTTCGTTGACCTTCTTATCGGTGCGGCAGAGGTAGACTACCGGGTATTCCAGTCCCTTCGAGTTATGGATGGACAGGATTTTTACGCAGTCCTTACCCTGCCCCGGCTTTTCGATGGTGGGGGAAAGCTCGCCGTTTCTGGCATCGGTCAGATAGCGCATGAAATTGTGCAATCCCCGGAAGGATCCGCTCTCAAAAGAATGGGCGAAGGCGTAGAAGCGGCGAAGCCGATCCGCGCCCTCCCTGCCGCAGTCGGGATTTCCGCCTACCAGTGCGGGGAGCGAGGTGGTTCGATAGATCTTGCGGATCAGCTTATCCACCGAACTAATTCGGGAATCCTCCCGCAGCTCATTCAGCCATGCAAGGAACGCGCTTCCCTTGGGGAATTCTCCGGCGTCGGCAGCCATGGTCAGGCTGTCGTACAGGCAATCGCCCGGATGGTTC
>CAYOON010000146.1:0-5428 GCA_964405595.1 uncultured Lachnospiraceae bacterium
CCGTCCGCTTCCGCGCCATAGATCCAGACGCCGCGCTCCTTGAGACTGTCAATTGCGGCGGCGATATTGGGAACCTTGGCAATAGGCAGATGCTCAACGGCTCCGGCGGACGATTTGACTACGGTAGGGGTGATCGGACAACAGTGACGCTTGGAGATAATCAGTCCGTTCGCACCGGCGCCCTCCGCACAGCGGATGATGGCACCCATGTTATGCGGATCCTCCACTCCGTCAGCGATCACGAAGAAGGGGGGCTTCCCGCTCTCTTCGGCGGCGGCGAGCAGTCCGTCCAGATCGACATAATCCACGCCGGCGGTCATGGCGACCACACCCTGATGATTGCCGCCTTGTGCGATCGAGTCCAGCTTTTCTCTGCCCACCTCGATCACAGGGATTCCGGCAGCCTTTGCCTTGGCGATGATGACCGTGATGGATCCTTCCAGTTCGCCGGAACGTACCAACATTTTGTCGATGGTTTTCCCGCTTTTCAGCGCCTCCATCACCGCGTTGCGCCCGTAAATCACGCCGGATTCCCGATCCTCGTCAGCTTCACGCTCCTTGTATGCAGCGGGACGGGGATCTCTCCTTTTATTGTACGAATCTTTCATGTATAGCTCCGTTTCACCCGATAGTCGGGACTGTAATCATATTTATTATAGCATAAATATTTCGATTTGTATAGACTTTTTTCGAAAATTTATGAAAGTTTTTACCGAAAGCAGAAATTCCGGCATATCCGTTCAACGGACATCCCGGAATTTCCGCAAAAACAGAAGGGACACATCAAATGATGTGTCCCCGACGGTTTAACTCGATTTGGGTGAAATCAATTATACCATACAGCGAAACTAGAGAATCAGTTCAACTTCTGTCCGGTCACGGTAAAATACTTTCGTAAATTACTGAGCCTTCATTGCTGCAAAGCACTCGCTGCAGTAAACAGCTCTGTCGCTGGTGGGCTGGAAGGGAATCTTCGCTTCCTTACCGCACTTTGCGCAAGTCGTTACAAACATCTCTCTCTGCGGCTTTGTTGCGTTCTTCTTTGCGTCGCGGCAAGCCTTGCATCTCTGGGGCTGGTTCTGGAAGCCCTTTTCTGCGTAGAACTCCTGCTCGCCTGCGGTGAATACGAAGTCATTTCCGCAATCTTTGCACTTCAATGTGATGTCCTGGTACATTTGTTTTACCTCGCTTTGAAAAATAAAAGAATATTGTTTACCCCTGAACGGATTCGTCCCGTTACCCCCGTTTCCGGTGCTCTCGTTAAGCTACATGGGCATATGTCAGTGATTCTGCTCCCGGAGCTTCCTCCGGATGCGATAGATGGCGTTATCCACCGATTTTTCCTCTTTTCCGAGGTTTTCGGCGATCTGCGCATAGGAATATTCCTTGATGTAGAGATCGTATACGCGACGCTCGTACCGGGAAAGTACCGATAAATCCGGTGTTCGCAACATCCCCGATGCTCCAGCTCCAGCGGATGTCCGGGCATCCAATTCCTGCTGTATCGACGCGTTCTTCGCCTCGTACTGCCGGATCAGCCGTCGTCCCGCGGAAATCAAGCGGTTCCGGATACAGATTTTGGCAAACAGTCCGAAAGTAACGGCGCTCTGATCGGTGTGATAGCTCAAGGCCGCCTTGTAAAGTGCCAGCGTCGCTTCCTGCTTCAGATCTTCGTACTCCGAGCCGTACTTTCGGTACCGCTCGTCCGCCGAAGCGGTCAGGCTGCACAGCAGCGGATCGTAAAATCCGCAGAGATTATCGAACGCGAAGTGATCTCCGCTCTGGACTTTTCGGATAAGCTCCGACAGTTCCCCATCGGGAATCCGGTTCACATTCTGACGCAAATCAACATCCTCCTTCCGGAAACTCTGTCGAATTTTGTCAAAATACACAAATCAAAATGGACTTATCCGTTGAATCTTATCTATAGTATAGCACAATTTCCCGATTTGTCAATAGTTATTTAACATTTTCATCACTTTTTCATCACAAACGGAATACTGCCCAATTTCATTTACCAGAATTCACGGTTTTTGTTCTTTTCTTGTGCATTTTAAACAAGCTCTAATTTTGCGCTCATAATTCAAATGCCCCTTAATAGGTACATTTTCGGCACTAATCGTTGACAAGATATTCCATATCGCCGCAAAGAAGCGCCAGTACGCCGCGATACATCATTTCGGGACGGTCGTCGAAATTGTGCATCATAACCTCCAGCTGTTTGACGCTGTCAACGACGATTTTGATCTCCAGCGACAGCTGCTTTTCGTCAACGATCTGGCAGCAAAGATCAAATTTCCCGTCGTCGCGCCGAGAATAGCTGGTCGAAATCTTGGATCCCCGCTCCTTGAAGGACATGAGCCGGAGCGCCGACTTCAATCCCTGTCTGCGCACCCACTTGGGAATATCCTCCTGCAAGCTATCGGCAACCAGCTTTCCCTGATAGGTCAGCTCGTAGTAGGTCACGTCGCCCTCGCTGATTTCCCTGATATTCTCGGTTTCGAGCAGACCGGCGAAGCAATCGGCAAAGTCGATTCCCCCCACGATGCCGTCCTGTACGATCACCTCGTTGATGTCCTCGTACCGCATGGGCTTGTTCATACATTGCAGGATGTACAGGATAAATATCTTGATTTCGTTCGTGTCGTTCAGCCGTGTTACCATAATCCGAATTCTCCTTTCGGGTATAAAAGCTGCTTGGACGGCGTGTGGATATGCCGTGGAAAAGGTGTGGAAAAGTATCCAAAAAGTCAAAAACTGCCGCAAATCCTGCGACAGTGCCCTCTCGGGCATCATTCATATTTTCCCGTTGCCTGAATTCTCTTCAGCCAACGGGATGCCGCACAAAAACTGTGCGGCACCCTTGGTATCAAATTCAACCCCAAACCTTCGAGGGAAGAATAACTGCTTCGGGAGTGTAAACGTAGCCCTCATCGCTTGCATTCGTGAAATCGACGATTCCGTCATAGCGATAGACCAGACCGGTCAGGCTGCTCCGCATTTTCGAGCCGGACTGCATGAAGTAGAGCGGTGCGACAACGGCGTCGTTCAACAGCTGCTTCTCTGCCTGAATCAGAAGATCGGCGCGAGCTTCAGCACTCTTATCTGTTGCCAAACACTGATCGATCAGCGCGTTGTATTCCTCGCTATCATAGCCGGTCACGCCTTTCACAAGCGCGGTTTCTTCGATTGCTACGCTGAAGTCATATGCGTTACCCGAATAACGGGGAGCGAAAGGAGCCAGTGCTACGAAAGGATCGGTGGAAAGCATATTGTACTGTACGCCGATTACGTCAAACTCGCCGGACTGATATTTCTCAACAAAGAGATCACGGGTAAGTCCTTCATATACACTCTGTACATCGAAACGCTTATTACCTGTCTTATTATCTTCTTTGATTCCCACGACATCCGCATAGTCAACGCCAATGTTGCCGAGTGTCTCAACAGTCACCGTGTAGCCGAGTGCTTCCCATTTGCCCTTGACATAATCCGCAACCGCCTGTTCGGTTTCGTTTCTCCGGATCGTCAGGGTGATCTCACCGGGCGTTACACCGGCAGAGGCAATCAGACTCTTCGCCTCGGATTCGGACATTACCGATCCGACCGCATTGCCCGCCTTCGAGCGGAAGGTATCCTTCGTATTGCCGTAAAGAACCAGATCATTGATCAGTCCCGTGGCTGCTTTGCCGTATTTGGTGATATTTACAATCTCGCTTCTGTCAAGCACGCCGACCAGTGCCCGACGGACGTCGGCACTTGCAAACTGCGGATTCTCGGTGTTGAAGAAGTATGTATAGGTCGCAAACAGATCCTTCAGATTATCGCTTGTCGAACGTGCTTCCAGCGGAAGGTTGTTGTTAAAGATCAGGGACAGTTCGTTAAAGGTTTCAATCGCAGTACCTTCATCGTAAGCGGTCAGCGCCTCATCGGGCTTGATGAACTCAACGTTCAGACGATAGGGATCGACATATTTCCGCAGTGCGTCGTCACCCAGTTCGGTGGTATCACGGTAATAGTACTTGTTTCTTTCCAGAATCAGCGACTTATTACCGGAGTCAACCTGCAGATTGGTTCTCTTTACATAGAAGGGACCGCAGGAAACCAGAATCGTACTGATGGTAGACCAAGAATAATCGGTCAGCACCTTGTTGGCATCCAGTACAGGTTTCTGGGAATCCGATTCAAGCGGTTTGCCGTTCACATCCTGTGTATCGTAGTAAAGTTGATGGAGCTTCAGCTTACCGATCGCATCCTCACGGACGGGATAAAGCGCGATACTTGCGCAGTTGTTCAGGAACTGATCCACATAGGAGCTGTCGATCAGCTCAACCCGGATGATCTTCTCACCGGCAGCGTACAGATGCAGGTCATCGATGGTTTTATCACCGTTCTTGACCTCGACGGCGTTCTCAATATAGAAAAGCAGAGACGCCGCCTCGGACTGGAATTCGGGATCCAGAATCCGCTTCCAAGCATAGACAAAATCGGTAGCGGATACGTCGGTACCGTCAGACCAGCAGGTCTGGTTCAACGTAAACTCAATGACGTTGTCTCTCACCGTGTACTTGCTGCACATAGCCTTCTGAAGCTTTCCCTTTTCATCAATGGTGAACAGACCCTGATACACCAAAGGAAGGAACTGTGCGGCTGCCTGATCGTTATAGGCTGTCGCGGGATCAAAATTCGTAGGCATCTCCATGTAAAGGTTGAGTTCCGTGCCGGGATCCACTTTATCCACGCAGGAAACCAGCAGGCAGCCTACCATCACCGCACAAAGCAGGAACGAAATCAGTTTTTTCAAAATCTTATCCTCCTTCATACCTATTGAAGAACAGGTATCTCTTTCAATGCAATAACATTTAAACCGTTACGCATGGATATTATAGCACCTTTTTTTATTTTAATCAATGGTTTCTCACGCAAATTTTCAAGAATTTCACAATTTGTACCCTTGCACAAATTATATTTCGACATTTTAGACAACATGCACAACTCATAGTAATCAATCAATGGCAAAAAAAGCCATGTTTTCCAATGTCATAGGAACGCAAAAAAAGGAAATACTGTCGATAGAATCTGAAAGGAATGATGATATGCCAACAAACTCAAATATTCGTACCGATCTTGCCGAGGAATCGCTTGCGCCCTCCGATCCCCTGCCCGGGCGCACCAAGGAACATCCCGAGGGGAGCAATGCCGATTTATATCGGCTGAAAATTGAGAATCAAGCGGACGCCGAACGGCTAGGAAAGCCGATCGGGAGCTACGTCACGGTCAGTTTCAAAAAGGACGATCTGATGGCCGGCGAGGTGGACGGAGTGGTTCGGCTGATCGCCGGGGAGGCGGCACGGCTGATCCGGGAGCTGCCGGGGAAGATCCGCTCGGTCTTTGTGGCGGGTTTGGGGAACCGGCATGTGACTCCCGA
>CAYOON010000147.1:0-5353 GCA_964405595.1 uncultured Lachnospiraceae bacterium
CAGATCCGTATAAGTACTGTCACCTCGGGTAAATCGCAGAGTGTTCGCATCGGGCTTGGATACGCTGCGGATATATCCGGTAATCGCGTTCCCTCTTGGATCACTGGTTGCTTTGGCGGCACTATCGGCGGAAGCAGCGCGATCAGCACTTTTCGCATGCTCGGCATTATCGGCATCGTCCGCATTTTTGGCTCGTCCGTCCAGATCGCCAGAAAACTGTGTCGCCGTTACTTTGCCGTCTACAGTCATGTCTCCCTTTATCCATCCGCCGGGACCCTTCGGATATTGGTTGATCCCCCATGTACCATAATCCCATACAGTGACAAATTGTGCCGTACCCACTTCCAGAATCAGCTCGGCAATGGAGCCGATCCCGTCGGTCGCCTGCAGCCGCACCTCATACATGGAGGACACGTCAACATTGTCGCCGCCGAAGACCTGCCTTGTGCCCGGGGTGATTTCCGTTGATCCTGTCCAACTTAGCGTCCCTTTGACCCGATATGCGGCAGTAAGCGTCAGTGGATTCTCGGAACCCACGTTTGCCGTGTGAATTACCTCTGCCAACACCGACAGGCAGGTACCATTGACGTTAATTGTTCCATCCGAGACAGCTCGCTCAACGGATGCCGATGAAATCACCGGCGGAGCATAAGCGTGTACGCTGATGCTGATCTCCGCAGACGCCACCCTGCCCCGGGAATCTGTAACTGTGCAGATAAACTTATTTTCCCCGGACTGGCTTAATATGCCCGTAGTATACGATAATGTCAGATCAGGCGAAACAGATACCACCGATCCAGTATAGGAATGGCCGCCTCCAGAAATCCGATAGGCGGTAATGGTGGATCCCTGTACACCGTTCACACCGGACAGTGTGATCGTCGCTTTGCTCTTGCCCTGTATATAGTTCTCGCTCCAAAGCGATACACCTGCGATGGAGATGTCTCCGATCGTCGGGACGACAGATGCAGGAATCGCCAGCGAGACTGTTTTCGAAACACTGCCGAGCGAGGTTGTCCCGGAAAAGGTTTCCAGTGTCAGCGTCGCCTGTACCAACGTCGATTTTGTCGCCTGTGCCGCCCAAGTAATCGGCGGTGTCCAGCTGTAGCTGGTAGCTGTGGATCTGGTGAGCAGTGTTCCCGATACCGTCCCGCAGCGATAGGTCAGCGTATGCGTATACGCACTGTTGTATCTTGTGAAAGTGACGGTCTGCGCTGTTCCCAAGGTACCGTTCGCCGCCGTCAGAGAGGATGCAGCAGGAGAGACATACAGACTGTATGTATAGGTGCTGTTTCGAGTGGATCCGCTTCCGCTGTACAGGCGCACGGTTAGTTCCGTACTGCCCGATGACTTTCCGCTCACGGTCAGCCAATCGCTAGTGTAAGTGATCGCGGATGTCCATTGCGAGGGCGAAGCCGACTTAAGTCTGTATCCCGATATCGCCTCTGTGCCGTCCAGCCCGATTGACAGATAGATGGGATATCCGAAGTAGCTTTGTCCGGTCACCGGGCGGCAGGTGACGCCGATCCGATACTGCATATCCGTTCCCACACGTTGATAGTCGTAAGAGAAGTCAAAATAGATAACCGGCGCGGAAAACCAACTCACTTTTCCTGCAAGTGTTGTAGCCATAGTTCCTCCTTATTTAAGCAAGCTGTGTGCAGAGGTGTCCGTTGCTGTCCACATAGGTGCGGAACCGCCCTCCAACCGTCTGTTCAACCGCATTCGCATAGGTGATATATAGTCTATTGTTGCTGATATAGGCAACTCTATTTCTTTTTTCGGTAAAGGATAGCTCTTGCGTGCCCAGCAGTGCACTAAATCCGTTGCTGTCTCCAAGTTCGATTCCATCATCGGAGAAACGAATGTGCATATCGAACTGATCCTTAAAATTTGTAAGCCTATCGTTGATTTCGAGCGTGGTTTTCTCAAAATCGAACGTAATGGAGTCCGCTTTCTGATTGATCATAGACGATACCGTCTCTTCAAAGGTCTCCATGAAATCCTTATCGGCTTCGCTGACCTCTCGCACGATTCGGTCGGTCTCGGAAATCGACGATCTCACACCGTCCATATCCACTTCCAGCGACGATATGCGCTCTTTAGCCCCATTGACATCGGCAGCCACGCCGTCGATGTTCTCTACGATGTACTCGGTTATCGTCTTGTTCTCAACCTTGATCCACTCCGCGAGAATCTTTTCCGCCGCAAGCATCTTGAACAGCGCATCTCCCGCGCTCGTTACGCCATATGACCAGACAGGATTCCCGTCATTCCATCCGGTATCCGTCCATGCGATACCACCTTCAGTCATGGTGTAGATAACCGTGCTTTCTTCCAGCACAGGGCGATTGTGGAGATAATGCTTCGTAGACCCATCATCCTGCGGTAGGGCTGTATAATACAGCCCCAGCGCATTACCAATCATCTCGTTGAAGGACAGCGCAAACTGTATCCTGTCACTGAGAGTTTTGTTCTGCTCCTTTTTGAGCTTATTGATGATGGCTTTTTCACGCTTTGTGAGCGGATTCGCCGAGGCATGCCCGCTTTTTTCCGCAGTTTCCCCCTGCCCCGCCAGCACGGTATTCCGATTCAGCGTAAAGGTGGTATCCGTGACAACGGTCGGATGCTCCGTCCCGTGCTTGTCCACAAAGATGATCCTGTCCAGTGGGTAAAGATGCGGCATGGGTTGAACCGTTGCGGAAAAGGGTGTATAGGTGAATCCGCCAAGCACCGAATACAGCACCTGTGCTACTTCATCGGCATCGTGCTGAATCAGTTCATTGGATTCAATGTTGATTACATAGTCGTCAGTACCGACAAGAATCGTCCCTTCATCAGTGACAATCTGTACACCCGTAATCGTAATAGACTTTTCGTCAATATCGGAGGAGAATCGTTCCTTTGTCGTGATCTTTGTGTCGGTTTCCTCGTACCACTTCAGGATCAGATGCCCTTCCCAGTCCACGAATCCGCAAGTTCCTGTGATCTCCGCGATCCACGAAAGGATCTGCCGGTAGGTCAGATTATCGCTTTCCGGAGCCTGCTCAATAACATAGGTTGAATTATGCAAAGACTGCACAGCTGTTCCCAGCGTTACATTACAGATACTGCAAATATCCGCCAGCAGACCTCCCACAGACCTTGGGAATGTCAGCAGACTCATGTCCACGTTCTTGTCGAACAGAACCATCCTGTCAAGCGCGGTCAGCGTGATTGTTTCGAGCTTACGGGGCGCCTCATCTACCGTAAAATAGCCCAGAGAAATGTAGTAATAGGGCGCATCCTCACCCGCGTTCCAGTCCTTGGTGCCGATCCTGACATACAGTTCGGCACCTTCAAAGAGAACATCGTTGAACTTTCCATCCGAATTGTTGAGCGTCAGGGTCAGCTCCCCGGCGATCGCCGAGCCGATCTCGATCCTTCTGCCCGAAATACAATAGCGGTTGACGGAACAACCGCCCTGCACGACATCCTCGTCTGTGATCGTCATATCCTCTTCCTGCCCGGAAAAGGATATGCGAACAATCTGCCTTTGAGGTGCGGTAAACAGTTTCATTGCCTCATTTGTAATCGGATATGCCATTATTTCACCCCCGACCGTTCGATGATGTTAAAGGAAACATTCGACCAGAGACCCGTTTTTGCACTGTACAGCGGTGCGGAGCGGTTTCCGACATAGAATTGCGAGGTTACGTAATCGCCCGCCTTTGCATCCAGATAGCAAACCGTTATGTATTCCGGGTTGAATGCTTTCAGAATTGCCGAGCAGACGGAGGTCGGGATATTCTGCCAGGATAGCTCGATACCAACGGTCTGTCCGATCTTCTTTTTGTGCATAACGGTGTCTTCGGTTCTTCCTGCGTCCGAAGCGGAAACATCCTCCAGTTTGTACTGGTAGGAGGAGGGACAGTACACGGCTTTGCCGTCTACCGATCGGATCGGATTATATTCGTTTTCTACCATTTACTGTTCCTCCTTTACACACCTACGGGAATGATGGTTTTCCCGTCTCGTCTGTTCTTTCGCTGAATTCCGCCCACCAGATCGCCCGTTCCGATATAGGCGGTGACGTTGGTATCCTTGTTTAGCAGCATCCGCAGAATGCTGATTTCCTCCCGCAGGAGGGCGTTCTGCTCGGCGTTGGCATCGGCGCCACCTTGCTCGACACTTTCGCGCATCTGATCGGTGTTCATTACGCCTGTACGTCTGCCGATGTTGGCGACAACCTCTGCACCCGCTTCACCTGCGATAAACGCAGTTCCGGCATTTACCATGCCGCCGTCAGCGAGTAACGGGATTTGCGGAACATTGATTGGCTTCAATCCGTCAAAAGGCTTGAAGCCCAATATCTCAATACCTTTAATCCAATTAATGGCAGAGTTGATGCCGTTGAACGGAATAGAGATGACCTTATTCAGTCCCGAAATAAGACCGTTTATGATCTTTTTGAATGCCTCGACTATACCGTTCTTAATGTCAACAAAGAGTTGACCCGCAACCGAGAACACTTTGACGATTCCTTGCCACGCTTTCTCGAAGGTATCTTTGAAAAACGATGCGACATTTGAAAACACGGTTTTCACGCCTGTCCAAGCTGCCTTCGCCTTATCCAAAAATCCGCTCCACAAATTTGAAAAGAACTCGCCCACAGGTTGAATAACATTTGTGTTTATCCAACTGCCGATAGTGGAGAATACAGCCCTGATCGAGTCCCAAGCTCCGACCGCCCAATCCTTTACACTCATCCACAAATCGGAAAAGAAACAGACGACAGGTTGGATAACTGATTCGTCAAACCAAGTCGAGGCGATTTCCCACGCCTTTTTAATAATCTCCCAGCAACCGCTTACTATTACTCCAATATCGTAAAAAATGTCGGAAATTGTCTGCCAAATGCTACCGAATAGTTCGGAAAACCATTGAATTGCGGGAGAAAAAAACTCGACAATGGCGTTCCAACAAGCCGAAGCCCCTGTGGAAATGCCCTCCCATAAGCCGGAAAAGAAATCGGTGACAGGTTGAATGACAGAAGTGTCAAACCATTCTGCTACAACCGACCAAACTTCGCATATTCCGCCCCACAAATTCACAAAGAACTGACCTATACTGGAGAGAGCTGTCGAACACCAATCGACAATAGAATCCCAATTTTGAATAATCAGAAGAACTAAATCAGTAAGTGCGCCGACTGCTAAACCAATCAGGGCACCGATTCCTGCTCCGATAGGTCCGCCACACATACCGATGATTGTACCAATTCCTGCTCCGGCAAGGGTCGCCCCTACGCCGATAAATGAGGCATTCAGCCAATTCAAGCCTTCATTAATCGCATCCCATATTCCCCCGATAT
>CAYOON010000148.1:0-1306 GCA_964405595.1 uncultured Lachnospiraceae bacterium
GAGACCGTAGAAAGCGGCGAGGGTCTAGTCATGGTCCGGGAGCTGACCGGCGGCATCTACTTCGGCGATCGCGGCAGAATCGAGGATGGAACAGCTGCTTACGATACCGAGAAGTACTCGGTTCTCGAGGTTGAGCGGATCGCCCGTGCTGCCTTCGAGGCGGCAAGACTGCGCAGAAAAAAGGTCACCTCGGTGGACAAGGCGAACGTGCTGGAAACCTCCCGGTTATGGCGCGAGGTCGTTCACCGTATTGCAAAAGAGTACCCCGACGTGGAATGCTCCGACATGCTGGTGGACAACACCGCCATGCAGTTGGTCAAGAATCCCGCCCAGTTTGACGTTCTCCTGACCACAAATATGTTCGGCGACATTCTTTCCGATGAGGCGTCCCAGATCACGGGATCCATCGGAATGCTGCCCTCCGCCTCCATCGGCGACAGCAGCTGCGGACTGTACGAGCCGATCCACGGCTCCGCCCCCGACATCGCCGGAACCGGCAAGGCGAATCCCATCGCCACCATCCTGTCGGCGGCGATGATGCTCCGCTATGCCTTCAAGCTGGAAACCGAAGCCCGCGCCATCGAGACTGCGGTGGACAAGGTTCTGACCGCCGGATGGCGCACCGCCGATCTGGTGGGAAGCTCGGACGTAACCCCGCTCTCCTGCGATCAGATGACCGACATGATTATTGAGAATCTTTAATAGAATACAGCGTCTGCCGAAACGATGGCAGACGCTGTTTTTCTGTCTGTTTTCTGACAAATTCCTCTTGTTCTCTGGCAAATTTAAAATTTGGAGTATACGAAAATATATTTCCGTTCAATGTTCTATTTTAGAACTATTTTACGCATACTTTTACAATTCTGAGTGTTTTTTTGATCGCTATCCGTAATATTAGTCAATTACTATGACAAATAATAAAATGTAATCCAACGATTTCTGATTAAATCCATTTTTAGAAATATATTTCCTTTACAATTATACATTTTTACTATAAAATGGATATAAAAAAGGAGTCGAAAAATGATGGATTATGCAAAAATCGGAAATCACCTAAAAGCACTGCGAGACAGTTACGGACTTACACGGGAAGAGGCCGCAGAACTCTCCGGAATCTGCGCACGAGAATTACTGAACATTGAGCGCGGGCGTGTAAAGCCCAAGTTGGAGACTGCCAAAAGGCTCTGCGTTGTATACGGTATTACGCTGGGTGACCTTGATCAGTTTTTTACTAAAGATGAATCAATGGAAACCGCTTGGGAATATCTGCAAAAGAAAAAAAGCCTTCCGGCGATGGCGAAATCGG
>CAYOON010000148.1:1316-5336 GCA_964405595.1 uncultured Lachnospiraceae bacterium
AGTATCGCCGGAAAATGCCTGTCCGCGAGTATTATGACTATCCGGAACACAGCGGTTACCGCACCTATATCGTACGGTACTATGTTTGTCCGCGCTGCAAGCGGACGATCGAGATAGAATACTCAAAATACTGCATCAGCTGCGGTCAGGCATTCAGCTGGTACGGCTATCGCAAGTACAAACAGAAGTTGGAACGCGTTTGATAGCACCCATAGGCTGTGAAACAGCGTCTGCCGAAATGATGGCAGACGCTGTTTTTCTATCACTTTCTCTTGGTATTTTTCGGAAACCATCCTTTTTCTACCCGCTTTTCCTGCTCAATCACCTCATGGATTCCCCAGAAGGCGGAAAACGCGAAGATTCCACATCCGAAGCTGACAATCAACCATTGATGCAAAAACACCGACGCCGCCGCGCCGATCACACCGCAGATCGCAAACAGTACGATGCACTTATTCTTCCCTAAATGATACTCTCCCTTGATCACGATCGGATGCCAGATGCCGATCATCAAAAACGCGATCGCGCCGATCAGGATGCCCCGTATGTATTCCATGAATTCCCTTTCCCCATAAAGTTATATACTATCTCGAAACAATTGTATCATACTTTTGTTATAAAATCAAGTCTTGGCTGACTTTTTTATTTTTCGTGACGAATATTTAAGTTAGAACACGAATGAACACATTCAAATGGGGGAGCGATCCGTTCTGTCGGATCGCTCCCTGCAATATCATTTGTGCTGGATTTCGCCTTTCGCACTGCCGTAAATTTCGCCGCAACAAATCAGTTTCGCCGTCGCCGTGCCGTAGACATCGCCGCATTCGATCTCCTCCCCGGACTTTGCGCTGCCGTAAACATCATCACAGGTCAGCTTTGTTTTCGCCTCCGCAATTCCGTATACGTTGTCGCAATAAATCTCGGCAGCCTTCGCGATTCCGTTTACGCTGTCGCATCGTAATTCACCCAACGCCTCCGCAGTTCCGTTTACACTGTCGCAGTGAATCTCGGCAGCCTTCGCACTGCCGTTGATCTCGTCGCACCGCAACAAGCCTTTTGCTTGAACACAACCGTATACGCAATCGCAAGAGATCTCGCCTGCTTTCGCCATTCCGTACACATCATCGCAGGTCAGCTTTCCTTCCGCTTCAACGCAGCCGCTGACATCGTCGCAGGTAATTTCTTTTGCCCGCGCCTTTCCGTCGATTTCATCGCAGGACAGATTCCCGTTTACAATAACCTCGGCATCCTTGCATATGGTATCGCAGGTCAGATTTCCGTGAACGATCAATCGGCTGCCGGTCTGAATATCTCCGCAGACATAATCGCCATCCGCTTCTATAACGGTTTGCATTTCCTGCTCACTCTGATCCTGATCTGCCGATACCCGCACTTTTTCAAGGCGGGGTTTGACTTTTTCCAAGGCACCCTGCACGATTCGATGAATCATCGATCCAAGACTCTCCGATCCGCCATCGGATTTGTCTCCCTCTTTTTCCGATTCAGACTGACCGCCCTCCGGCTCCTCCGGCGGTTCGGGTTCCGCGTCCTTTTCCTTGATTCCATAGTACAGCTCATCCAAGGTAATTCCAAAGTAGTCGGCGATCTGCGGCAGCATCAGCGCGTCGGGGATCGACTGCCCCAACTCCCACTTGGACACCGCCTGCACGCTGACGTTCATCGCTTCGGCAAGCGCTTCCTGCGTGATCCCTAACTTCTTGCGCATTGTACGAATTGAGTTCGCAATCTGAATTTCCATATATTCCGTTCCTTTCCTTCCGACTCGGTCGGTTGATGTCCTTATTCTAGCATAAATGCCCGATTTTTGCAAGCAATCGCGGGTTGAATCGGCAGTTTTTTGTGAATTTCTTCAATTCAACTCGCAGTTGAATACATTTTGAAGCCTGCCTGACGGCTGTCAGACAGGCTTCCTACCCTATTTCAACCGGTCTTTCCGAAGAATCCTTCGGGAACGCTGCCCACAAGAATGGATTCGGCAAGCGGGAGGGTGACAGCCGTATCAAAGCTCTCGGTGCGTCCCATGCAGATGATCGTAACATGCGCGTTGACCGTCAGCGTGATCCTGTGGCTGACCTGATTGATCCCCGCCGACTCCAGCTGACTGTCCACCGAGGTGGTAAGGCTGCAATAGGGTTCCGCCCGAACCTTCATCCGGAATCCCCGTCCCGACAGCAGTTCCCCGCCGAGCAGTGTTCCCACGGGGACCCGCACGGGGATGTAGCCGATCTCCGACAGTCGTCTGTTCACGGCGTCGATGACCGCCTTCTGTGCCGCCGTTACCGATCCGGCGTTGGCACTGACCGCCAGAATCTCGCCCTCCCGTCCGTAATCGACCCGGCAAAAGTCACCGTTCGATACATCGGCGATGGCGTCCACCGCCGCGGCGGTAATCTCCTTCTCGATCTGCCCCTTGGAGACCGTCATGGCGACGTCTGCCGCCCGGGGCGCCGCCCGTTTGTACAAAACGCCCCACCATACTAAGACAAGTGCCGCCGCCAACAAAAATGGCGCGCTCTGCCTGCCAAGTTCGGCAAGGAAACGTCCGAGGCGCATCATAAAGCGACGGTACCGGATCGCAAAATCGCCGACGTATCTTCCACGCACAGTCTATTTCCCCTTTCGGCGGTTTTCCCGAGATTCACAGGGAAATTCCGCAAAGAATGTGAAAATTTGTTGAAATTCTACTTGATTTTATAAAAAGGATTTGCTATAATAGAATGAAACATCTATTTGGGAGTTACTATATGGAAAAGATTGCTATTCTTGACTGCGGCGGGCAGTATACAAAGGTGATCGACCGCAAGGTCCGCGAACTGGGCGTTTACACAGACATCTTCCCCATCGGGGTTGAAAAGGACAAACTCTGCGACTATCAGGGCATTATCCTGTCAGGCGGTCCCTCTTCCGTTTACGAAAACGGCGCACCCACCTATGACAGCGCGATTTTCGATCTCGGCAAGCCCATGCTGGGCATCTGCTACGGCATGCAGCTGATCAACGAACACTTCGGCGGCGAGGTTCGCCCCCAGGTCAAGACCGAGTACGGTCAGATGACCATCGACGTGGATCCCTCCTGCCCCATATTCCATGGGATGGATGCCAAACAGGTGGTGCTCATGAGCCACGGCGACGCGGTTGCCAAGCTGGCGCCCACCTTCCGCACGGTTGCCGTCACCGGCGACGTGGTCGCGGGCATCTACTCCGAGGAGAAGAAGATCATCGGCGTTCAGTTCCATCCCGAGGTGGAGCTGACCGAGAATGGCATGACGCTTCTCGAGAACTTCCTTCGTATCGTATGCAATCTGACCGAAGTTTATGCGCTGGAAGACCGCATCCAGACCTCCATCGACATGATCCGCGCCAAAGTAGGCGAGGACGGCAAGGTGGTCGTACTGGTATCCGGCGGCGTGGACTCTGCTGTCACAGCCGCTCTGCTGGTTAAGGCGCTCCGTCCCGATCAGGTTTTCGCCATCCACATCGACCACGGTCTGATGCGCAAGGACGAATCCGACCTGATCTGCCAGAATCTCGCCGATCTGGGGCTGACCCAGATGCAGCGGATCAACGCCGAGGACGCCTTCTTCCATACCCCTCTGGAGATCGACGGCGAGCAGTACGCGCCGCTGTCCGAAACCTGCGAACCCGAGAAGAAGCGGGCGATCATCGGGCATATGTTCTTCGTAGTGACCGAGGATGCGGCGAAGGCGTTGAATCTCGATTTCGAGACGGCCTATCTGGCGCAGGGTACCCTGCGTCCCGACCTGATCGAATCGGGCAACCCCGACGTATCGGGCTATGCGCACAAGATCAAGACCCACCACAACGACGTGGGCGTAATCCGCAAACTCCGCGACAAGGGTCATGTCATCGAGACCAACTGGGACTGGCACAAGGACGAAGTTCGTCAGGTTGCCAGAATGCTGGGTCTGGACGAGGCCATCGCCTCCCGTCAGCCCTTCCCCGGTCCGGGACTGGGCGTGCGGCTGATCTGCTGTGAGG
>CAYOON010000149.1:0-5327 GCA_964405595.1 uncultured Lachnospiraceae bacterium
CACAGAGGCGGGAACGGTCACCACCCCGGCAGGAAGCTTTGAAGGTTGTCTGGAATTCAGGATGCGAATCAGATCCAGATCCGACTTTGAGGAGTGTATCGTAAAGAGGGAGTACTACTTCGCCCCCGGAATCGGCATTGTCAAGGCGGTACACCATTTCGACGACGATCAGTCGGACGGCGTCTATGAACTCTGCGAGTATGAGGGTGTCGGCGAGGGGTACTTCCCGCAGGAAGATGGATTCCGCAGATATTACCGGGCAGTCGGTCTGCCCGCAGGGTATCGGGTGTCTGCGGAATACACTGTGGTCAGGGGAGACGACGGAAACCTGTATCTGCTGACAGATCTGATGGGAACCCGTTCTTTGACAAACGCGAAAAAATACGGCGAAGAGGACGAAAGTCTGACAAAACTGCTGGATCTGGCACACACATATGTTAATGAGCATAAGAAGGAATTCACGAATAACTACTGTGTCGTATTCATGATTTCGTCAAAAAAGAAAGTCTATCAGTTCTTTTATGACTTCATCTACCATGATGATGACACGGGCAAGAAATTGCGGCAAGCGCTGGTTGAAAACGATGACACGGTAATCGAAAACGTTCTGTGTATGTTTTCGGATCATGGAATTGAAATTCCGTCTTACCGCTTCCGAAAAGCGCTTGTCGATATTAACAAACAAAACCTGAATACCGTGCTCTATTTGCCGGGGCTGAACCGTGTCATCTCCAAAACATTGGCAGTAACGATGCCGTTCGAAGAATAACGAGAAATAGAAAAACTTGACTGATCTCTCCGGTTCCCGTATCATTCGGGCAGTCATGGGATATGCCGTCTATGTCAGCAGTATTTGATTAAAAAACCGAGGCGTGAGAGAACATCTCACGCCTCGGACTTTTACTGTCACCGAACGGAGAGGAGGTCATATACTGCTATAAAGCGAAAAAATGAAAAGGATTACGAAAAGATGAAATACAGCTTGATAACAATGCGTTCGGTAACCGGCGCGATGAAGGGACAGAAGGTGCTGACCGCCAACGGAATTCACGCGGAGATCGTGCGGCTTCCCGCGCAGTACAGCGACGCAGGCTGCACCTATGGACTGAGCCTGCCGTCGGAACGGGATTCGCAGGCGATCCATATCCTGCGGGTGTCCGATGTCCCCTACGGAAAACTTGTCCGAAACGCCTGATCTGGAAGGATTGATGATTGATGCACTATCTCGATAACGGCGCGACCACCTATCCGAAGCCCGAAACGGTCTATCAGCGTGCGGAACACGCTATGCGCGAATGCGGCGGCAATCCCGGCAGAGGCGTCCATCCGCTTGCCATGGCATCGCTGGATGCGGTCTACGAGGCAAGGGAAGCGGTCGCAACCCTCTTCTCGGGCGCGCCTGAACGGGTGGTGTTCACCCATAACGCCACAGAATCGCTGAACCTCGCCATCAAAGGGCTGGCAAAACCCGGCGGACATATCCTGATCTCCGAGATTGAGCATAACAGCGTGCTTCGCCCGGTACACGCGCTGGCGGGGCAGGGCTGCACCTACGATCTTTACAGCGCCAAGGGAACCCCGGAGGAGATCCTCGCTTCCATCCGGGGCAAAATCCGCCCCGATACCTGTCTGATCGTCGCTTGTCACCGCTCTAACGTAGCACCCATCACCCTGCCCGTGGAGCGGATCGGCGCGCTTTGCCGGGAGAAGGGAATCCGTTTCGTGGTGGATGCCGCCCAGTCGGCGGGATCGGTGCCTATCGACATAGAGCGGATGAAAATCGATGCCCTCTGCGCCCCCGGACATAAGGGACTGTTCGGACTCATGGGCAGCGGTTTCATGCTCTTCGGGAAAAACGTACGGGACGGGGAGATCGCCACCATACTGGAGGGCGGAAGCGGGCTTGCGTCCTTCCTGCCCGCCATGCCCGACGTCCTGCCCGAAAGACTGGAGGCGGGGACGCTCCCCGTGCCTGCCATAGCTTCCCTTGCCGCCGGAATCGACTATGTCCGGCAGATCGGGGTGGAGCAGATCGGCAGAAAGGAAAGCGAACTTCTGTGGGCGATCTGCGACAGACTGCTGTCCACCCGCAGAGTACGATTCTACGGACCGTTGCACGTTCCCGGAAGCGCGGTGCTGTTTAATGTGGAGAATCGCGCTCCGCAGGAGGTGTCCGCTTATCTGTCCGATCGGGGAATCTGTACCCGTGCGGGGATCCATTGCACCCCGCTTGCCCATAAACTGCTGGGAACCCCCAAAGGCGGCGCCGTGCGGATCAGCCTGTCGCCTTTCAATACGATCAAGGATGCCGACGCCCTGCGGAACGCGATCCGGGAGATGTAGAACAGAAAAAGACCGAGGTTTGGACGCTCCAAGCCTCGGTTTTGTATTATTTCCTATGATCGATCAGCGATTTCCCGCAGATCATACACCGGGTTTCGTCCGGGTGATTCGACGTGCCGCATAGGACGCAGTATCGGTGCGCTCCGGGCTCGTCGGAGATCACCTGCGGAAAGTTAGTTCCCCGATAGTAACGGATGTGATCGCCTTCGTAATAGTAGGGGACATTCTCATCAGCGAGCCATGTGAGCTTAACAAACTTCACCGCTCCGTTGGATTGGCGGACTTGAATATTCTGCGTAAATGTTCGAATAAGTCCGGCGCCGGTCGGACTAACGCCTTCCATAACACTTTTTTTCGTAACAACAGAGGTCTGTTTACAGGAGATCACTCTTCCCTCATAGGATCGATCGGAGAACCAACGCCAGAATTTGTACTTCATAAAAGGAATCAAACTGACAGCAATCCAGAACAAGATCGTTGCGCCGAAACTTAAAGTCTCAATAAAGTAGTCGTAGGCGTAAAGGATCATAAATATCGACACGATAGCAGTCCAGACCGCGCAGATCACGATCTGCCGGATCAGCTTGCCCTGCACGGCTCGGCGGATATCCGCGTTTTCATTCGGAATGGATAGTTTCATTTGTCTTTCTCCGTAGCTTGTTGTATTTCGGTTTCGTCCGGAATCGCACCGCCGAAGAACTCGGTGTTGTACTTCAGAGCATCCGCTACGATCCCGTCAACCGTCTTGCCGTATATTTCGGAAAAGATCACAGTATCGTTGAACGCCGCCATGAATCTTTCCACGCCGCCCAGATTGTCAATGCAGTACTCCACGAAGACCATGCCGATGTAATATTTGTAGAAATCGCTGTTTTTGTCGATTTCGGACAGATCGGTCGTCCGATCCATATAGGCAACCCATGCTTTCTGGAAATTCTTCTCGGTGCAGGGAAGAGATCGATCGATGATCCGCTGGAAGATCCATCGTTCATCCTCCGGAAGCTTTTCCAAGGATGGAATCTTCACCTCTTCGGCCTCTTCCGGCTCGCTGAAATAAATGTATTTATCAGAGGCGATCCGCTCGTCGAAATTGACCCCGATGTACTGGGCAAGCCCTTCACAAAAGAGATCATCCCCCCGATAGAGCAGATCGGAGCTGCATAGGCTCACCATGTGCGCGTACTCGTGTACGAAATCGCCGACCGATCGGCAGAACATCTCTCTGCTGATGTCGTAGCAGGTGGATCGGGCTTCCCCGGCCTTGTTTAAATAGTATGGATTGAAATAGCAGTAGCAGTCTTTGGCATCTTCAAGGGAATAGCCGTCCCCAAGATAAGCACGGACATCCGCCATGGCCCGCACGGCTTCCTCGGCGATGGAATGTGCTTCCTCTTCCTGAAAACTCTTTTTCAAAAAGCAGAGGGTCATCCAGTCTGTCTGAATCATGTAGTAGATCCTTTCCAGCGACTTTTTCGGTGTGTTGGGATTGGTTTCGACGGTGGTCGTGGATGCGGCAGCAGTAGTTTTGACGGATGTTCCGATCTCGCCGGTCGTCGAGCTCACACCTTCTCTTGAGGATACTTGACCGCAGGCGGTTGTTCCCGCGAGAAGCAGAAGGGTAAGCAACGCGGCAAATGCTCGTTTAAACATGTTTGTTCACCCACGAAAGCAGGATTTTCAGGCTCTCTTTGATAAAATCGGTACTCTCGTCGTCGATCGGATAGTAGGTGCAGTCCTCGTTTATCTCCTTCAGCAGATCGTACAACGCCTCAGGCTGCTCTGCCGGAATATAGTCGGAACTCTGCGTATAATGAATCAGCAGAATCGGTCTGTCCGCCAGCTTCTCGTAAAACTTCACCGCTGAGCGCAGATCGTACTCCTCCGGTGCTTCCTCGTAGGTTTTGCCGATCAATGCGGTATGCAGTGACTTGATCCCTTCGCCCCGATATTCGGCGAAGGCGGGCAGATCGGTTATGGCGCTGACCACGGCGCATCCGCTGAGCCGGTGTTCGCTGTCCTCGGCAAACAGGCGCATGGCTCTGATGGAACCCTCGGACGATCCGATAGCGAACATTTTCGAATCTTCCATAAAGGAGGTGCGGCAGCAGATCTCCTGCAGCTTCTGCGCGTCGGCAAGATCGTGCTGTCCGCCCAGATCGCGGATCCCCTCGCTTTCGCTGTTTGACCATCCTCTGTAGAAAAGACGGGCAACAATCACGCCGTTTTGCGCATAGAACGTGGCAAGATTGTCAACATGAACCGGAACTTCGGGAAAATAGAGCAGTACCGGATAATTCTTGCCGGATCGTGTGTAATCGCCGGGCAGGGCGAAATTCGCCTCCAACTGCACGCCCTCCGATTCGAACAGAACCCTGTAGGCTACCGCACCATTGATATTGCTTGAGAACTTTATCTTCTCTACCGAAATGATGTCCTCGGTTCCGGCAAGATCCTCCATGCGGTCGATGCTTTTTTCGACGGGGGCGCTTGGCAGAGCCGGTTCGGTACTGCCCTCGGTGGTTTGCGTTTGGCTTTCGGTTCTGGCTGTTGTCCCGGCGGTGGAGCCGACAGTGGTTTTGCCCGGTTCATTTCCGGACGAACATCCCGTTACGATAAACGAGAGGCAGAGGATCAGGGTAAGCAGAGTTTTTTTCATAATATCATTCCTTTCTTATAAATACATACCAACTGGGCGTTAATCCGCCGTAAGAATAGTCCCCGGATTTGTGCTGAACGAATAGAACTTCCCGATCTTCTATCGTGTGAATTTCATACGCTTCGGCGGTCATCTCATTCTCGTTCAGAACCAAACCTCTCGTGTATTTCACCAGAAGCTCACATTCACCGCCTTTCTCACCTTGCAGAATCTTTACACACACCCCCTGCGGTAAAAAGCGGTATCCGACGGTGTAGAGTTCTATTCCGGAGGGAGAACGGGGGTCAAACCTGGAAATTTCATCTATGAAGTCAATGGACTTCCACTC
>CAYOON010000150.1:0-5292 GCA_964405595.1 uncultured Lachnospiraceae bacterium
CTTGCGGTTCAAAAGCTCGGTAGTGGCGCCGACAATCTGGAAGATGATCTTCACGGTGCCCTTCTCCCGATCGTAGCCTGCGACGGTCAGAGGGATTCGCTCGCCGTCCTCGTCCACACGCAGAATGATGAACTGCCCCGGCTCTGCCTTCTTCGCGATCAGCGGCGCGTCGATGTCCATCATCGTAACGGTGGGGTTCAGCGACTTTTTGGTGACGATTTTATTCATTTTACTGATTTCCTTTCTGTATTGCGTAAGCAATTCTGCAATCAGAAAAATTGCTGTTAAAGATTATAATATCATACTTTTGCAGAAAAGTAAAGGGGTTTTGGTGAATATTTTGAGAAAAAATTCGCCAGTTCTACAAAATTTCCGCAACTTTTTCAATTTCCACGGCAGATTCCGCTTCCGCCGCATCCGACACGCCGATGTCAAGTACACACAGCGGAGTCCTATGCTCTTCCCCGCAGAAGGGGCAAAGGAGTTCCCCGTCCGCGCCGATGGGCGTGATATTCCGATAGCGCATACCGTCCCTCGACGGCTTCTGTCCGCCGATTCGGGTTACGGGATAGGTTTTCCCGGTGTTCGGGCAGCTTTGCCGCAGAATCTCCGTCCCGCAGAAACCGCACGCATGGTAGCTGCCGAGAACCTCGTCGCTTTCCTCATGCAGCGGCTGTCCGCAGAAAGGACAAACATCGAATCGCTCGTCTGCGCAGATCATCCCCCGGAGCAAAATCTGCTGGATTTTGCGGAAGGAGTCCAGATCGAACAGGCTCAGGTACACCTTCCCCTCTCCAGCGAAAAAGGCGTCGGCAAGCAGATACTCGTCCGCCTTCACGCGGCTTTGATAGAAAGCGAGTTCGTCCTTCTGCCGCTCCCCGTCTGTAATCGGCAGTAGCAGGATTTTATACTGCTTTTCCTTTTGAAAGGTGAAAAGAAGCGCTTCTTCCACACGGTCGATTTCGAGATTCCACCCCAGAAAGGCGCATTTCGTGTGCAGATCAGAGAAATCCACCCGTTCGTCCTGTGCGAAAGTGAAATTGAAGTGTCCGGCGGCAAAGACCGAGAGCATCGCGCAGAAAATGGCGTACCCCTGCCCCGCCTTGCGTTCATCCTCCCGGATTTCGTCGATTTGCAGATCGTCGAACCACTTCATCAGGAGGTAAATCCGGTGATAATCCTTCTGCATCCGGAAAATGTTGGTCTTTTTCAGGGTAAGTGCGCCGCTTTGGCGTCTGCACTTTTTATATACGGGCTGCACCATTCCGGCACGGATCACCCGATCCACATAGCACAGCTTACCCCAAAGACGCTCCGCCCGCTCCCTGATTTTTTCGAAATCCCGGACATAGCCTACGCGGAGCTTGCCGATGGCAAGATAGTATTGGATATGCTCCGTCCGATCCAGCAGGTTGAAGTTCAGTTCCTTACAGGCGTACAGCATCTCCCGAAGAATCCGCATGTTGCGCTCGACCAGTACGCGGATTGTATCCACCGCCCGGACGAAAACCAGATTCTCGTAGATGGTATAATCGTCCTCGTGGGTCACGGTCAGCAGCTTCCGGGGCTTGATCCCCTCGGCGGTCAGATCGCCCCACAGCTCACTATGTCCCGACGCATGGACGATGGTGCGGTTATTCACGATCCGCACCGTTTCCGCGGACATAATTTCATCGGCATCCTTCAGATGGGTGATAGGGGAAGCGAAGATTTTCCGGATGGACGGGATCACGCGGATGATCCGATCCATCACCGCGTCCAGTCCGTCGAAATCGAAATTATCCCGAAGGGCAAACAGATTGACCCCGCGGATGATGTACGAATCGAATTCGGCGTAGGAGATCCCGCTCCGATCGCCCAACCGGGCAAGAATCGGAGCGTATTCGTCCTCGGGGCGGTCAAACCGACCGCCGGATTGAAGGTTTTCGGTCATAATTTCTTCTCCCGATTTTCAACACTAATCACAAACTCCAAAGCAAATTGAATAGTCTATCCCGTTTTGCACGGTGTTAAAATCATAATGTAAACCGACAAAAGCCGTTTGATTGATATAGTCCAGCAGCATTGACAAAATACATTCGATTTCGTTCTCGCTCAATGCGATAGTCTCGCCGGAAACATTCAGAATATATTTCTTCTCAAAATGCTCCAACAGCAGGATGGTATCGCTTTTCCGATCCGTAAACTGAACAATCGGAATCTTTGAAAAGCGAAAATTTTCTAAACAAATCAGACTTTGCTGAATACGGCTTTCGGGAAACAGAATTTCCATGGCGACACCGTTTTTGTCGCTGATATGTGCAAAGGTTATGAATACTTCTCTGCAAATTCCCATAACTTTCGGGCATTCCTCGCTTTGTGCAGTTTAGTCCTCGTTCAGCTTGAGCACGAACTCGCTGCACCGATCCAGCTTCAGCCGACGCAGCTCGGCTGCCAGCTTCTCCTTATTCTCGACGCTGCGGTATTCCAGCTTGCTGACCACCTTGCTGAGTAGGATAGTCTCCACCGCCTCGTCCAGCACCCGCTCGGAGGAGGGGAAGCAGGCACAGTAGATCCGCACAAAGGTCTCGATCTGCTTTGCAACACGGTTACCGAAGGAGATATTGTAGGGCGCAAGCAGCTCTTCCAGCTCGCCGATCACGCTACAGCTCTCGATGTCAAAGTGCATCGCGCGATCCGCCTGCTTCAGCAGTTCGGTGAACTCGTCCGCCGAAATCCATCTTTGCGGGATAGGCTCATGATAGGAAGTCACCTTGGGCGCGCGCTTGTTGAAGTTCATGGTATGGGCGCGGTCGTACACCTTATCGCTGATCTCAAACGTACTCTCGTCCCGGTTTGCGGTTCCGATAAACCACACGTTGGACGGGATTTTCATGGTATGTCCCTCGATCAGCCCGCGATAGGGGACTTTTTTGCCCTCTACTACCCGGCAGAGTCCCACGTTCAGCAGCTTGATTTCCCGCTTATCCTCCTCGTTCTCCATCAGAGAGAGGAAGTCGGAGAAATAGTACTCGATCCGGCTCAGGTTCATCTCGTCCAGCACGATCAGGGTCAGCTGATCGGGGTTGAGCTTCGCCTTATAGAGCGCTTGGGTGAATTTCTTGGGCGTATAGGTTTTGCTGAACTCGTTATAGTAGCCCAGCAGCTCGTGCTTGTCCCTCCAGGAGGATTCCACTTCGATGATCTCGCAGTTTCCAAAGAGAGCCTCGGCGAAAATCTTGGGCAGACTGGTTTTACCCGTTCCGCTCATACCTTGGAGAATGGTCAGTCTGGATGCGCCCATTCCCGCGATAAATGCGGCGATGTCCTCCGCCCGATAGGAGAGATGCAGTCTCGAATCTCTGGCGTAGTTCACCACGAACTGCACGAGATTTTGCAGAGTCGGCGACTCAAATCCGGTTTTGGATGCTTCCGCCGCCTGTCTTGCGAACAGGTCAACCTTCCGATCCAGTTCGGTGAACGCGGGGCAGGGATCGGCGATCAGCATGGGCTTATCCACGCCGGAACCGCCTTCGGGAAGCGGCTGTGCGCCCCTCTGCGCGCCGGCAAATGCCGGAGCCTGTCCTGCATACAAGCGGGTATAGGGTTTGCGAAGCAGCGCGATCAGCACTACCGCCATTGCAGCGAGGAACCAGTAAAAGGAGGAACTTTTCACGTTATAGACCATGCGGAGGTCAACGCTGCCGATATACTCTTCCAGCATGGTGACGATAGCCTGCTCATTGATCTTCTGCACGACCTCATAGTACTTTCCGATCAGTCCGATCAGCATGCAGGACGACGCGCCGCACAGGCACTGTGCAAGCGTGATTCTATGGAAAATCTCGGACTTGCTGATCAGCGAAACCAGAGACGAAACGAACAGTGCCACCGTCACAGTCAGAACGACCAGCAGAATGAAGGCGGTAAAGCGGGTTCCTTCCCCGCCGCTGTTGACCTTGGTCAGAATGTTCAGACCGTTCAGGGTAAGTACGTTCCCGGTCTCGGGTTCCTTCAGCGTCACCTTGAGTATATCAGACAGCGCGGCGCCTACGGTAATCAGCGACAGAAGCATTCCGTAGATGAAAAACTCCACTCTCGTGCCGGTTTTCCCCTTATATTCGGGGCTTTCGGGAAGATTCCGGTTCACCCGGCGCGTTATGAAGGCGTAGCCCACCGCCGTTCCCGCCATGCAGAGGAAGGGGAGAATGCTGTTCGAGACGGGCGACGTACTCTTCTGGTAAAGGGTACAGTAGACCGCGCCGCCGACGAAATACGCGCCGGTAGCGAATGCGCTTAACGTGATCACCCGCTGCATTTTCGCCGCGAAGAGGCTGTCCTGTCCGGAGGCGTCCTCCAGAGCCCGCAGGAAGAGCACGAAATCCGCAGTAGCCAGCGCAAACAAAACGGCGAATACGATGAGTCCCTCCACGCGGTGCGTCGATTCGCCGAAGATCGAGTTCAGCGGCACCAGCTCGGTTGTAGAATAGGAGCAGAAGGGTACGATAAAGAGGAAGAATGTCAGAATCAGGCTGAGTACGCCCAGCGCGAGGATAGCAGGCCGGCTGCCCCCGTCTCTTTTTCCGAGCTTGCCCCGGGTGGGATCCTGAAACAGGCAGAGAGCGCAGTATGCCCCGCCGATCACAAGAAGAAACATATTGAAAACGATCAGGAACTTTCCGAACGCCTCAAATCCCTCAAAAGCGCTGCTGATCACGAGCATAACAACGTGACAAACCAGCAGAACGCCGAAAGTGGACAGCGGTATGCTCTTTTTGAACACGGCAAGGAACACCCCTACCGCCGCCGCGACCAAGCTGAAAGCAAGCAGGCAAAACAGGATCAGGCAGATCCCGGACAGCGATCCGTAGCTGCCGGAAAAGGCGGTAGTGACCACCGATTCTCCGGAAGTGGTCTCGCATCCCAGCAGGAAGAGATCCAGCAGCGCGCACACCGCCAGAAAGATCCCGATCAGGGTACCTCTGAATTTTCCGCTAACATATTGTTTCAAGTCGTTTGCCATCTGATTTGTTTCCTTTCGATAAATTGATTGATGTATAGCTGAAAAAATTATACCATAGATTGCGCCCGATGTCAATAGTCGGACTGGATTTTTACACGGCAACAGCATTTACTTTTTTGAAGCCTATGTGTCACATCAATCTTCATGGCATGAATGTATGAATATACAGGCCGTGACAAAGTTCGACAAATCTATTGACAAAATAGAATAATCAATATATAATAACCTTTGCAAGGGTATCCATGAAAGATTCATTTGTCATATAGCTCAGCCGGGAAAACGGTGCAGCC
>CAYOON010000151.1:0-5291 GCA_964405595.1 uncultured Lachnospiraceae bacterium
GCTTTTACAGGTGATACAAACTTTTCGAGATTGGGAAGCGCCGATGACGGTTTACATATCGGCAGCGTAATCCACAAAACCTTTATCGAGGTAAACAATGCCGGAACCCATGCAGCTGCCGTTACGATGGTAGGAATGTATGACGGAAGTATGTCCGAACCGGACAGACACGAGCGCGTCGTCCTCGACCGTCCCTTCGTCTATGCCATCATCGACACCGCTACCTCGCTCCCGATCTTTATTGGATGCTGCGAGAATGTGGGATAAGCACAAAATAGCTCCCCGGATTTTTCCGGGGAGCCTTTTTCGGCTTATGATGGGCTATCCAGCCAGTTCGGGGAATTTTTCAGTGATGAATTCTTCATATGACAGCGCAACAAGAAGACATGCTGCTTCGTCGAAAACCGTAATGCTTTCCATCTGCTGTACGGTTACCGACGCATAAAAGATAATTCCGTTCGCACCGAGACGTCCGGGCAGACAGTCCACCCAAATCTCGATGCCCAGCGATTCCAGATAATCCCGGTACTTTTGAATTACTCTCTCCGGATCGGCTTTCAATTCATCAGCTTCCGAATCGAACAGGAAAATCCGGATCTCCAGCGCCATTCTGTCAGAGGGAGAAAAAACGACCGGGAAATAGTTGACGCTTTCACTCTTTTCGCCGCGGCTTGGATCTTTGAAATCAAAGCCGAGCGTTCTGACCCAAAGCAGATCGGAGCGGTAAAGATGCGTGTCCCACTCCCATTCCAATTCTGATTTATGGTACACGCACCGATCCGGTGTTTCCAAGGGGGCAACGGAGTAATAAACCGCATGACAGATCGAATAGAACTCGTTTTTCAGCCTCGGAATCAGCTTCGCGCACTGCTCCTTATCCATAGCGACCGCCAGTGCGGGAACATTCCCGTTCGTCTGCCCCGGCGTGCTGTTTGCACAACGATGATCCTTTAATACCTCGATACCCAGCGATTCGAAGTATTCCACCTCGGCGTTATAGAAAGCGAGATCCTCGTCCGAATCGGTAAAATCGTAGAAGGACTTCGTCACTACGCGTTCTCCGTCCTCGTCATAGTCAATCAGCGAATACTGAATCTGAAAAGCATATTTTTCCCCATCGACGAGCTTATCCGTACGGTCAAAGCGAACCTTACCATCTCCCTCAACACTCTTGACGGTATTACTCAAGACATCAGCAACACCATACCAGAGAAGATCGCCGCGATAGAGGGTTCCCGATTCTTGGGCAGCGGGAACCGTAGAAACGCCGGGATCAACCGTGGTTTGAACGGGCATTGTTTCAGGCGGAAGAGGCTGCGGCAGGTCGCTGACCGGCAATGTATCGGCGGTGTGTCCGGAAGATTGGCGTTCTGCTTCGTTGGTTCCGACGATCTGCCATGATTCGTCGCAGCCGAGCAGACAGGCGGCAAGCATCAGCAACGCGAGTATACAGCTTAACTTTCTCATAATTTGGGCTCCTCCCTTATTGTTATATATTATTATAGCATAAATCGCCGTATTTTTAACTCACAGATTACACAGTTTTTCATGGCTGTAATTGTATGAAAGAGCTAAAAAACGTCTATGTAAATGAAATCGACAAAATAGGAAACCCAGGCAAAATCGGCATAATTGCTTGATTTTTGACAGAGTTTTATACTAATATACTCGATCTAATGTTCAGCGACAGTCGCTAGACAGCGGGAAGCGAAATGCGCGTAAACGCGCAACGGGGAAGAACCATCTCAAACGCCGAAGGCTCTTCCCCCATGCGCAACAAGTGCGCAATGCGCACTTGTGCGCATTGCGCTCTCCCATCACTTGGCTTTCCGCCGTCGGCATCGGTACATCCCTGCTCCCCATGTCCGGACTTTACCCCCACATGCCCCTGCCAGATGCCGACGGGATGAAGGTTGCGGTAATTTGGAGTTTTTTTGTTGTATTGACCCAGCCGAAATCAGCACCAATGCCTGACTTTGGCTGGTTTTTTGCCTCACTTTAGGGCAAAAATCTATTTATATACCCTTTTTTAAAAGTTTTTGAAGGTTGTTAGGGGACTTTTTTCAAAAAGTCCCCTAAGCGGGTGAATCGTCCCGCGGAACGGGACGAGAGGGCGGAGCCCTCCTTCGTATCTATGCCGACAGGCATAGATACGAAAAGATCGGGACTTGGGGCAAAGCCCCAAATCCCGATGTTTCTCATATTTTAACCATTGACCATCTTGGCGATTTCCTCGGCGAAGTTTTCTTCGCGCTTCTGGATGCCTTCGCCCTTTTCGTAGATTACGAAAGATACGATCTTGATGGATGCGCCAAGCTCCTTGGCGGTTGCTTCGGTGTACTGACCTACGTTCATCTTGTCGTCCTTAACGTAGGGCTGCTTTACAAGGCAGACTCTCTCGTAGAACTTGCCCATTCTGCCGCCGACCATCTTCTCGAGAATTGCGTCGGGCTTGCTGGCGTTCTTGGGATCGTTCTTCGCCTGCTGGATCAGGATTGCCTTCTCCTCGTCGATCTCTGCCTGGGGTACTTCATCCTCATTCACATACTTGGGAGGATTGCCTGCCGCGATCTGGAGCGCGATGTTCTTCGCGTACTCTGCGAACGCGGGGGTATCCTTTACAGCGTCAGCCTCGAACTTTACGATAACGCCGGTGGTGCCGTTGCCGTGAATATAGGTGGAAACGGTTCCCTCTACGATGTCAAAACGGCGGATGGAGATCTTCTCACCGATTACGGCGATCTGACCAACCAGTGCTGCCGATACAGTGTCAGCAGTGCCGTTGTAGGGGGTGTCCATGAAAGCTTCCAGCGTAGCGGGCTTGGTTGCAACCAGCGTTGCGAGCAGTCCCTTTACGAAGGTGCGGAAGGACTCGTTCTTCGCCACGAAGTCGGTCTCGGTGTTAACCTCGATGATCGCGGTGGTTCCGTTGTCGGTGAGAATATCAACGATACCCTCTGCGGCAATTCTGCCTTCCTTCTTTGCGGCGGTTGCCAGACCCTTCTCACGAAGAATCTTCACAGCCTGATCCATATCGCCCTCGGCCTCTACGAGAGCCTTCTTACAATCCATCATGCCGAGTCCGGTCTTCTTGCGGAGCTCTGCAACCATAGATGCGGTAATATTTGCCATGTTCTTATCCTCCTATTTTTGTCCGTCGACTTGTTCAGCAGCGGTCTCAGTTTCCTCGGGAGCTGCCTCGGTCTCAGCCTCGGCGTCGGTTCCCTGCTTGCCCTCGACGATGGCGTCTGCCAGTACCGAAGAGATCAGCTTGATCGCGCGGATTGCGTCGTCGTTGCCGGGGATGATATAGTCGGCGTCGTCGGGATCACAGTTGGTGTCCACGATTGCGATAACCGGGATGCCCAGCTTCTTCGCCTCGAGAACGGCGTTGGTCTCCTTGTGGGGGTCAACGATGAAGATTGCGTCAGGCAGCTTCTCCATGGTCTTGATACCGCCGTAGTTCTTCTCGAGATTCTCCATCTCCTTCATGAGAGCGGCAACTTCCTTCTTGGGAAGAAGATCGAAAGTTCCGTCCTCCTTCATCTGCTGGAGCTTGATCAGACGAGCGATAGACTTCTTGATAGTCTTGAAGTTGGTCAGCATGCCGCCGGGCCATCTCTCGTTGACGTAGTACATGCCGCAGCGTTCAGCCGCTTCCTTGATGGCCTCGGCTGCCTGCTTCTTGGTGCCTACGAACAGAAGGGTTCCGTTCTGCTCGGAGAGCTCGCGGGTGAACAGGTATGCTTCATCGAACTTCTTTACGGTCTTCTGAAGGTCGATGATGTAGATCCCGTTTCTTTCGGTGAAGATGTAGGGAGCCATCTTGGGGTTCCATCTTCTGGTGTGGTGTCCGAAATGAACACCGGCTTCGAGTAACTGCTTAATGGTAACAACTGACATTTCTCATGTCCTCCTTCGGTTTTTTCCACCATACCGCCATCCACGGGACTTTCCCCGAACCGAAGGGCGATATGTGTGAATTTTTTACTACGCGTCTTTTTTCGCGCCCAATTATTATACAGCAATCCTTCTCTATTGGCAAGGGCTTTTCTCAAATATTCACATTTTTTTTACATTTTGCCAAGAAAAACCGACCCATCACGGAGAGAAGGGGCGGTCAGTCTGTCGAAAAAGTCTAATTATTTTGCGACAGTATGTTAAAAAGCACAAACTCGTTAGTCCGCTTTTTCTTTTGACCTAGTGAGCCCAGACCGATCATGCTGCGCATGATCGCTCCAGAAAAAGCTTGGCAAAAAGAAAAGGGCCGTAGGGGAATTTCGCCCGTTGCGACGGGCGACAAGGGCTACACGCAATAAACATTGCCTACAGCAATGTTTATTTGACCTGCGCCACCTTTTGAAGAAAGGTAAAACGCGCAAGCGCGTTTACGAAAACTTTTTTGCGCGATCGTTCACAGGTATCTTACACAGAAAACCGACCTATCCCGGGGGACAGGTCGGTATCTTTCAATTGAAATTACTCTGCGTCGGCAGTCTCTTCGGTCTCGGGAGCTTCCTCGGCGGTTTCTTCTGCGGGAGCAGCCTCTTCCTCACCCTCGGTTTCAGCCTCAACCTCGCCGTCAACAACAGCGATGTCGCAGTCCTCGCAGGACTCGCTCTCGCATCCGTCGCAGGGATCGATTTCGATCAGCTTTGCAGCCTTCTTGGCCTTCTGCGCCTTCACCAGAACGAGCGTTACGATAGCGGCAACAGCAGCGGCAATTGCAGCAAAAAACAGAACCTTCTTCATGATGTTTACTTCCTTTCCAAAATAGATACTACCTTATTATAGCGTACAATCCCGACTTTTGCAAGCAATTTCTGAACTTTTTTCTAAATTTTCAATTTATTCACAATTTGGTCTGCCGGGCGGCGGAATCGGCGGCGCGGACAGGCAGACGAGGATCAGATCGTCCCCGATCCGCACGATGGAATTCCACGGGATGCGGATTTCCCTGCACTTCCCGGGCTTGAACAATCCGCCCTTTCCGGGGATCAGCAACGCGAGGATCCTGCCGCAGGAGGGATCAATCTCCAGATCGCAGACGTATCCCAACCGGCATCCGTCGGCGGTGTTGATGACCTCTTTGTCCCGCAGAGCGGAGAAGGTACAGCGTTTTTCCATAGCTGCCTCAAAGAATGATGCAGATCAGGCCGCCGGAGCCTTCGTTGATGATTCTCGAGAGGGTTTCCGCCATCTTGGTACGGGCGTCCTCGGGCATGTTGCCCAGCTTCGCCATGAGTCCCTCGGTCACCAGCTCGTAGAGGGTCTTGCCGAATAGGTTGGTA
>CAYOON010000152.1:0-5276 GCA_964405595.1 uncultured Lachnospiraceae bacterium
CACCTTGGTGATCCCCACCGACGATCCGGCACGGATCGGCTTGACAAAGACGGGGTAGCCTACCGCCTCAGCAAGCAGGGGAGCCCGGGAATCGGCAGGATCGCTGACCACCACCGACTTCGGTACCCGGATTCCGGCGGCAGAGACCAGATTGTGTGCGCGCGCCTTATCCATGCAGAGCGCCGAAGAGAGCGATCCGCAGCCTGCCAGCGGGATCCCTGCCAGCTCGGCAAGTCCCTGTACCGTTCCGTCCTCGCCGTTTTTGCCATGCAGAATGGGAAGCAGACAGTCCACCCGGATGGCGGGCGATCCGTCCCGCGGAACCAGCAGTCCGTCGGTCGAGCGTCCCGGATCCAGCAGTACCGGAACCGGGTTCTCCCGCTCCCAGCTGCCCTTTTGGATGGATTCGCGTTTTCCCTCGAATATGTACCAATTCCCCTCCCTCGTAATGCCTATGGGGATCGCCTTAAATCTCTCTGTATCCAGATTTCGGAGCACCGCATACGCCGATTCCAGTGAGACATCGTGCTCCGAGGAGCATCCGCCGAACAGTACGGCAACCGTCTTTTTTTCGTTATTCAATTGTATCTCTCCCGTCAGCACCGTATTTTTAATGCGTGGTCTGTTGAACCAAACCACGCATTAAAACGATGATATTCTACTGTTAATCTATGCTGCCGAGGGAGATTGGTTCGGGTAGGATGCGATGGCTTCCTGGAAAATCGCTTCGAAATCGGCGACTGTGGAGCCGGTGCTTCCCCATTTCCAGCTGGTTTTCAGCATATCGTCGGTCATGTCGGAGAGCAGACACGCCGTGTAGCAGTTGACTCCGTCCACGACCTGACAGTCCACGGTGGTGGCAAGCAGATCGTAGCCTACGATGCTGACCTTGCCGTCATCGTCCTTGTACAGCCGGATCTTCGCCATGCCGCCGATGTTGGTGTTCATGTCGTTCTGTCCGTGGAGGAAGTTGCCCAGCGAGTAGTAAACCAGCGTCTTGTGACCGCTTTCTCCCGTGACCTCCTGTACCGGCTGTACAACATGGGGATGTCCGCCGATCACCAGATCCACTTCACAGTCGGCGAAGAACTGCGCCCAGTAGGTCTCCTGTTCCACGGGCTTGTAAACGTACTCGTCCCCCCAATGGACGCAGACCATCACGAAATCAGCCTGTTTTTTCGCCTTGGCGATCTGTCCGGCGATCCAGGTTTTCGTTCCGTCGCTCTTGTCCAGATAGTTCGCGCGCCACCATGCCGTGGATTTCGCGTTGATGAGCGTGCCGAAGTTGAAGATTGCGATGGAAATGCCGTTGACCTCTACAATATCCAACTGATTTCGCTCGGTTTTGCTGTTGTTCAGCCCGATTTCCTTGACCTCGGGATGGTCGGCAAAGTAGGCAAGCGTGTCCAGGATGCCTTGCTCGCCCTTATCCCATGTGTGATTGGTCGCGCAGGTGAAAATGTCGAATCCGGCGCGGATCGCCGCGTCGCCTACGTCGGTGGGGGTGGCAAATTTGGGATAGCCGGAGGCGGCGCCCGTCGTAAACACGGTCTCCTGATTGATGATTGCCAGATCGGCGGCAGAGATGACGTCCCGGACTCCGTCGTAGAGCCGGTCGTAGCCCAGTGCCTTGCCTGCCGTAACCAACTGGGTATGGAAGAGATTATCGCCTACGGCAACAATTTCGGCGGTATACGCGACGGGATCAACACCCGGCGTGGAGGCTCCGGCGGTCGTCACGTCGGATGTTCCGGTTGTAACGGTGCCGTCGGTGGTCACGGAAGGGGTGGTGCCGCGATTGTCGGTTGTGACTACGGTGGTTGCCGGAGCGGATGCCGATGTGTCGGGGGCGGTTGTGCTGACAGGCTTCAGATGGGTCAGATTACCGCTGGATTCCGGTGACGCGCAGCCTATTAGCAGACCTGCAAGCAGAATCAGCGCGGCGGATTTTATTCCGATTCGTTTCATCATAAATGTTAGCATTCCTTTTTTGATATTTTACTTATTATACCGCATTTCTCTGCTTTTGTCAACGTATTTCGCACAAAAGCGGCGAAAAATCTTTCCTTTTCAGATTGTTCATAATCTGATCACCGGGCGTTCATTTCTGGCCTTCATAATGGAAGTATAAAGCAAAGGAAGGGAAAAGCAATGGAAAAGTCGGATTGGAAGCTTGCGGTTCCGGCACTGCTGGAATGGTATGACCGGGAGGGCAGGGATCTGCCCTGGCGAAGGGATCCTACGCCCTATCGGGTGCTGGTTTCCGAGATTATGCTCCAGCAGACGAGGGTCGAGACGGTAAAACCCTATTTCGAACGGTTTTTGAACGAATTTCCCGATTTCGAGAGCCTTGCCGCCGCCGATGACGAGCGTCTCTTAAAGCTCTGGCAGGGGCTTGGCTACTACAACCGTGCGTTAAATCTGCGGCGGGCGGCAAGACAGGTGACGGGCGATCACGGCGGGATCCTGCCCGGCGATTATAATACTATCCGCTCCCTCTGCGGGGTGGGCGACTATACCGCGGGTGCCGTTTCGGCATTTGCTTTCGGGCTTCCCGTGCCCGCCGTGGACGGGAACGTGATCCGCGTTCTGTCGAGACTGTACGCGGACGGAGAGAATCCGGCTCCGGCGGCTGCTAGGAAGCGGTATATGGAGTGGCTGACCCCCGTGATCCCGACCGATCGTCCGGGCGATTTCGGGCAGACGCTCATTGAGCTGGGCGCGCTGATCTGCGTCCCCAAGCGTCCCGACTGTGAGCGGTGTCCGATCTCGGATTTCTGCGCGGCAAAAAGGGCGGGAAATCCCGGCGATTATCCGCCGCCTGTGCCGCAAAAGCCCCGGAAAAACGTGGAAATGACCGTTTTGCAGATTCTGGACGGGGATCGTCTCTGCATCCGCCGCCGTCCAACCACCGGGCTTCTGGCGCGGATGTGGGAGCTGCCCCATCTGGAAGGATACCCCGACGAGCGGGAGATCCTGCGGGTACTGCGCGATTTCGGGCTGGATCCCGTGCGGATCGAGCGTCTGCCCGATGCCGTGCACGTCTTTACCCATCTGACATGGCAGATGCGCGGCTACGCAATTCGGGTGGCGCTGGTGTCGGACGATCCCGGAAGCGGACTGCGATTTTTCCCTTTGAAGGAGATCGGCAGCGCGCATCCGATTCCCTCGGCGTTTGCCTATTACCTTCCGCCGATTGGCTGAATGACCAGATTTCAGCCGGATTTTGTCAGTTGTGAACGTCAGATTAAAAAGTATCTTATTTTGCTCTTTAAAAAACAACAAATTTACGTTAAATTGGCAGGAAATCTACAGAAAATGGAAAAAACTATTGACAAAGTGTTGAAAAAGTGTTACAATGATGACAGGAAATCAGTATCTTTATTTGAGATTTTTTAGGAGGAAATAAGCATGAAAAAAATTTTATCCACCGTGCTGGCAGCAGCATTGCTTGTCGGTACATTCGCGCTGGGCGGAATGAGCGCTTCCGCAGCAGAACTTGAGCTGCACCAGAACGCACCGTACGGTCAGTTGGGAAACACCGGAGGATGCGGCTTTATCGACGGTAACCTGTATTTCACTACCGGGCTGAAGGCAGAAAGTCTGTCTGACGTGAAGGTAGAGGTCAATGGCAAGACCGCACACTGGAATATCGGTTATCAGGGCACGAGGCACTGCAATTTGAATGACGCAAACGATATAGCGAAGAGCTGGTTGCAGGTCGGTATCGTTGGCGCAGATCTGGTCGTAGGCGAGAATACCCTCACCGTTTCTGCCGGCGGCGATACTTACACTCACACCTTTACTTCCACTGCGAGAGCACTGGGCGTTTCCTACTCCAAGGTGGAGACCAATGCCCAAACCAAGAAAACCGAGGTTGAACTCGTTTTCAACACCGATCCCAAGCTGGCAGTGGGCACCACTTTTGAAGGCAGAGCGCACGACGACCACAACAATACCGCTGAATTTAAGGTAACCAAGTATGACAGCAAGACCGGTCTTTACACCATCGAGGGCGATTATACCACCGGTAACACTCTGCTGGAGCTGAAGGTTACCTCCGAAGGTGATTACAAGGACGCATGGATCACCGCTACCATCAACACGAAGTCCGGTGCATTCGTCGGCGACAAGAAGGTCACCCAGGAAGCTACCAAGATCACGATCACCGAAGCAACCGCAAACCGCGGCGACGCATCCAAGCTGATCGACGGAAAGGTAGATAAGCTGGAGTGCGGCATTCCTTCGGAGGCCGACCCCATAACGATCACCTTTAAGACCGGGACTGCTGTAAAGCCCGACTATCTGGTAATTTATACCGGCGGCGATGATGCCAGCTGGATTAACCGCGCACCGGGCGCATTCAAGCTGTACGGCGTATCCGGCGAAACCGAGACGCTGATCCTTGAAAAGAACGAGTCCGGTATGCAGAACGTTAACTTCACTCCCTTTGCGTTTGCTGTAGATAACAATACTGCATATGACACCTTTAAGCTGGTTATCACTTCCAGAATTTCGCTTCCTCAGCTTGACGGTCAGTGGTACAATGATTGGTTCCAGATTGGCGAGATCGAGCTTTACACCGGCAGCGTAACCGTTTCCGACAGCGATCGCTATGAAACCGTCACCGGCGCAGTCGCGTTCAACGGAACTGCTCCTGTTGTCGAGCCTACCAAGCCTGCTGATCCCACCAAGCCTGTTGATCCTACCAAGCCCGCTCCCACCGGCGACATTGCAGTTGCTCTGTCCGCACTCGCTTTGATTTCGGTTGCAGGCGCGGTTGTAGTCGTTAAGAAGAGAAAGATCGAAGATTGATCTCATTTGTAATACGAATATTCACCCACGGCTTTTGCCGTGGGTGTTTTTCGGGGATGGGTGAAGCTAAAAAGTGATAGTTATTTGAACAAATTGTGAAAAAACTATTGACAAACGGAGATTCGTGTGGTATAATGTAAACAGAGTCAATATACTCAAAAGTTTAGGAGGAGACAAACATGAAAAGACTTTTTTCCCTTGCTCTTGTGTTCGTGCTGGTAATCGGTACGTTTGCACTGGGCGCAATTGGTGTTTCGGCTGACGAAGTTTCGGTTGAAAGCTGGGGCAGCGTAGCTTTTGAGCGCGTCAATGATCCCGATAAGGGCTTTACCGGCGAACTCGCTTACGTTATTTGGACGCAGGATACGACCTTCTATCAGGATGCCGTAAACCATGAAACCGGTCTGCCCAAAACGGACGACTTTAACTTTATCTGCACCATCGACGGAACCGCATATACC
>CAYOON010000153.1:0-5218 GCA_964405595.1 uncultured Lachnospiraceae bacterium
TCGGCGGGCGCGCGCAGGTCTTCCAGCGTTTCCTGCCAGAGAAGCCGTTTCTTTTCGGCATGGGCTTCATTCAACTTCGCCCGGCTCCGATTGCCCTGCCGTAAGAAAGTCAGAAGGGCAATCATGGAGGGCAGGGCAATGAGGACGGCAACGAAGAAAAGAAGGTCGGACTCGGTGCGTTCGGCATAGGTTAACAGCAGAATTGTCGGAATTAAGCAGAGAAAAGCGGCGACCATGCCCAACACCTGTTTCGAGGAAAAAATCAATGACGGTTTGCTGTCATTCTCATCCTCCTCGTCGTAATATGCTTCCCACTTTTGGGTAATCTCCTCGCTGACCGTGCGGTCGATCAGCGGTGCGCCATCAATCTCGCCGGTTTCGGAGTCGTCGCTCAGGTAAAATACGTTTTTCATGGGGATTTTCTCCTTTATGTAAAGTCCATTTCATACCGAGTCCCGTGGGACATCAGCACACCGCTTGTAAGGCGGATGCGAAGAATGCAGGTATTGGGATCGGACTCATCGGTGTGTCCGTTGCCGTACCACGAGGCGAAAGCGGCGCGCAGTTTGGTCATGCGTTCCTCATTTTTCGGATCCAGCACATATCCGAGATTCTCTCCGATGCCGTGGGCGGTGAACCATTCCCCAGCTATCGCTACGACGGGATTCTTTGCGATCTGCCGCATTTTGTTGGAGAGCGCATGGGTAACGACATAGAACGCGCCGTCCTCATAATAACTGTTGACCGTGCGAACACATAGGGTGGTTCCATCGACGGTTGCAAGGGACAGAAGCGTGTCGTGACCGAATCGTTCGTTCATGATTTCTTTCGCTTTTTCCGGGAATTTCTCGCTCATTTTGCATTCTCCTTAAAAAGATCGGAGCGGACGGGGGGCGCCCGGATTTCCGCTCCGATGTCATGTTTTTACAGAATCTGATCCAGCGCGTCCTTCAGATAGGAAGCCTGCTTATCGCTCATCGACTCCAGATCGCCCTTGTCGCAGAGTGTGGCAAGCGCGGGGTCAATGGGGAGCTTGGCCAGTACCGGAATCCCGTATTCGGCGGCGACCGCGTCTACTTTGCTTTCGCCGTAGATGGCGTGACGCTTACCGCAGTCGGGACACTCGAAGTAGCTGTAGTTCTCCACCAGTCCGAGGATCGGGATGTTCATCATCTGTGCCATCCGAACCGCCTTGCCGACGATCATGGAGACCAGATCCTGCGGGGAGGTGACGATCACGATGCCGTCAACGGGCAGCGACTGGAATACGGTCAGCGGAACGTCGCCCGTTCCGGGAGGCATATCTACCCAGAGGCAGTCTACGCCGCCCCAGCAGACGTCTGTCCAGAACTGCTTGACCGCGCCCGCAATTACGGGGCCGCGCCAGACCACGGGAGTCGTTTCGCTATCCAGCAGCAGGTTGACCGACATGACCTTCGTTCCGCCCTTGCTTGTGGGGGGAACCATGCCGTTCTCGTTGCCGAAAACCTCGTCATGGATGCCGAAGATACGGGGGATCGAGGGGCCGGTCACGTCAGCGTCGAGGATGCCTGCCTGTTTGCCGCTTTTCTGGGTCAGGACGGCTAGCATGGAGGTGACCAGCGATTTGCCGACGCCTCCCTTGCCGCTGACTACGGCGATCATTTTCTTTACATAGGATCCCGGATTCGGCTGTTCCAGAAGGCTCTTCGGATCGCGGGAGGCGCAATCGGAGCCACAGGTGGAGCAGTCATGGGTGCAATTTTCGGGAGTTTGTTCTGCCATAGTTATCTACCTTTCTTTGTGTGATTGAAGTATTACGACAGAGATTTCGTTTCGTAAGATTTGTTGAACGCTTTTTCTCTTGACCTTGTAGGCCCAAGAGAAAAAGCTTTGCAAAAAGAGAAAGGCCGTAGGAGATTTCGCCGCGTGCGCGCGGCGACCAAAGGCGCTGCCTTTGGAAACCGCCACCTTTTAAAAAAGGTGGACGAAAACTTTTAATAAGTTCCTCTTAAATTTAAAAATTTTCTTCCGAAAGGAGTTCAACATGAAAGTTGTATTTGAAAAAGAAGTACTGGAGGCCGCCATCGACGACTCGATGAGCTGCGTATCCGAAAAAAACGCGATCCCCGTAGTGGAGGGCATCCGCCTGCGCACCGAAAAGAACGGCAAATGCTCCATTACCTCCTACGATCTTGAAAAGGGCTTCCGTACCGAAATCGCCTGCCGGATCGAAGAACCGGGCAACTACATCATCAACGCCGGAAGACTCCTTCGGATTATCCGCTCCATGCCCGACTTGATCGTCACCATCACGGTGGACGAAAACTGCGGCGTTACCGTCACCTCCGGCAGATCCCGCTTCGAACTGCACGCCATGGAGGGTCAGGCCTTCCCGAACCTTCCCGAACTGTCCGGAGATCGCGGCTTTACCGTAGAGGGCGGCATCCTGAAAAAGATGATCACCCAATCCTCCTTCGCTATCGCCACCGGAAACGACGCCCGCCCCATGCTTACCGGCGCGTATTTCCGTATTATTGACAATCTGCTCCGCGTTGTCGCCTGCGACGGCAACCAGCTGGCGCTTCGGGAAATGACCTGCCAGATGGAGAACAAGAACAAGGACGGCTCCGTTCTCGATCTCTCCTTTATCGTTCCCGGAAAAACGCTGACCGGACTGCTCCGTCTTGTGGGTGACGACGATATGGTCGCGATCTATCTGACCAGAAAGCATGTGATCATCAAGACCGACGGGAAGATCCTCTTCTCCCGTCTGATCGACGTAAACTACATCGACTACGAGCGCGTCATTCCCAAAACCCGTTCGGCAGTGGTACATTTCAACCGGATGGACATGATCGCGTCGCTGGAACGCGCGGCGCTGGTAACCGAGGATCGCGCGCTGGGACAGGCAAAATCCTATCTGAAATGCACCTTTGAGGATTCCGTCCTGCAACTGCACTCGGTTTCGGTCAGCGGATCGGTTTACGACGAGCTGCCCATCGAAAAGACCGGCGATAATGTAATTATGGGTCTCAACTGCCGCTATCTGCTGAACGCGCTGAAGAATGCCGATACCGATCAAGTGGAGGCGATTCTGAACGGATCGCTGGCACCCATCATCCTGACCCCCTATTACGAGAAGGAAGAGGACAAAAAGGATAGCCGGAACTATCTGTACATGGTTTCGCCCGTCAAGATGAAGGAATGATTTGTTGCGAGGTAAATTACCGAAAATTCCGCAATATTGAGGGGGAAAGGATTGTTTTTTCCCCCGAAGTCAACCTGATCCTCGGGCAAAATGCCCAGGGCAAGACCAACGCGCTGGAAGGAATCTGGCTCATGGCGAACGGGAAATCCCACCGGGCGTCGCAGGCCAAGGAAATGATCGCCTTCGGAGCCGGGTCCGCCGCGGTGGAGATCCGCTACCGGGATTTTCAGCGGGAATCCGAACTGACCATGGAGTTTTATCAGAGCGGACGGCGGGTTTGCCGGAAAAACGGGCTGAATGTACCGAAAATGAGCCAGTTTATCGGGAATTTCCGGGCAGTGCTCTTTACGCCGGAGCATCTGGCGATTGTAAAGGAGGGTCCCGCTCTGCGGCGGGGGTTCCTCGATTCCGCCATCAGCCAGCTTTCGCCGGGATATGTGGCGGCACTGCAAAGCTACGGGAAGATTTTGCAGCAGAGAAACAGTCTGCTGTCCGATATTGCCGACGGGATCGCCGATCCGAAGGGGCTTGCCGGGCAGACGCTGGAGATCTGGAGCGAGAAGCTCGCCGAGGAGGGCGAAAAAATCTCGGAGGCAAGGATGAAGTACACCGCCCGGCTGAATCGGCTGGTTGGCGAGATTTTCGCCGACATGACCGACGGCAGGGAACAGGTGACCATCGAATACGCGGAGCTCCGGACAAAGGAGCAGATCCTTGCGGCGCTGGAGGCGCACAAACAGAGGGAATACCGTGCCGGATCCACCCTTGCGGGGGTACACAAGGATGATCTTGCCATCTGCATCAACGGAAGCTCCGTGCGATCCTACGGATCCCAGGGACAGCAGCGGTCGGTCGCGCTGGCGATGAAGATCGCCGAGGGCGAGATTTCGAAGGAGCAGTCGGGGGAGTATCCGGTGTTCCTGTTCGATGATATTTTGTCCGAGCTGGACGAGGTGCGAAAGTCTTACATTCTCTCGGGACTGGCAGGAAGACAGGTGCTGATCACCGCCTGCGATACCATCCCCGCGGGCGAGATGAACGTGATCCGCTGTGTGGCCGGGAAGTATGAAGCAAGTAATAAGTAATAGTGAAAAGTGAATAGGTTCGGAACATTTTCGCCAAAGGCGAAAATGAAAGTTTGTAAATCTTGTTATTTAGAACGCTGAACTATAAATCCCCCGCTGGCACAGCCAAGGAGTTGGAGGAGAGCGCGAGAGGGAAAAGAACAAATCTTTGGTTTTGTATCAAGCTATGGAAAAAAAGATGATTTTCAAGAAAAACAAACTACCTAATTTTGATGGATTTATAATTCTTATGTGTCCAAAATCTGTCACATATTCTCAAATTTCAAGCTTATTCGGTAATAAAACTGATATACAAGTGTTTGATAATGTGATAGAAATAACTTATATAGAAGTGAAAAGCTTTTATTGTTGGGAAGTAAATGATCTATTGACAAAACTGTTTTCTCTATGTGATTTTAATACTTTGTTATTGGCACAAAGCAAATTAGCTGCTAGAATCATGATTGACATTTCGTTTAATCACTACCATAAATATCCATCCTTGCTTTTTGAAGGGGTAAATATGGAGCATATTCATATGCTTAAAGCAGATATTTCAATAGATGCATACTGAACATAGTGGTTACGCGTTGCTAAGCGAGTCTATCAAATTCAGTTCCATTCGTTTATGATTTTCATAAACATTAGTTCCATCAATTTATACTTAGAACGCTGAACAATAAATCTAGGATGTCGCCAGCCAAGGAAGTTGGGGAGAGCCCGATGAGGGTAAAAACAAAACCAAAGGTTTTGTTTTTTGAAAACATTCGGCGTTTGAGATGGTTTCTGTCCCTCTCGGAACGCCTGACCGAAGGGAAGGCGTTTACTCACTAACAAATTTTAGCTAAACGAAATCTCTGTAGAGATAAATCGTTTGTATTTCGTATAGCCATATAGATAGCAATAACCGTTAGTCCGCTTTTTCTTTTGGCCGAAGAAGGCGCAAAAGAAAAAGCTTGGCAAA
>CAYOON010000154.1:0-3664 GCA_964405595.1 uncultured Lachnospiraceae bacterium
TTCCCGCCGACTTCATCCCGTCGGCATCTAGCAGGAACATGTGGGGGTAAAGTCCTGACGTGAGGAGCAGGGACGAACGGATGCCGACGGCCGAAAGCCAAGTGATGGGAGAGCGCGAGGGGGAAGAGCCTTCGGCGTTTGAGATGGTTCTTCCCCCTCGCTTCCCGCTGTCTAACGACCTCCGCTGAACTATAGGTAGAGGATATAGCTTAAAATATCGTCAAAAATCGAGCATTTATGCCCGTTTTTACAGAGTTTCCTCTTTTGTAGATCGGTTTTTTACTGTTCCTTCTCTTGAAATTGAAACGAGCCGTAGACAAAGCGAAACAATTCGCACGCCCCGGCGGGCGACCAAAGGCATAGCATTTGGAATCCGCCGCCTTTTCGCCAGCCCAAAAGCTTACCGTTCCTCCGAAGGGTCGTTTTTCAGACCCTTCATAAACACAATCGTCAGTGTGACCGCCACAATCATTGCAAGGAAATCGGCGATCGGTGCGGCAAACAGAATGCCCTCGATCCCAAAGAAGGTGGGCAGAATCAGAATCAGCGGGATAAAGCAGACAATATCCCGGATCATGGAAGAAACCACCGCCTGAATCGGCTTACCCGACGCTTGGAAAAAGATTGAAGTCATTTTGATCGTGCAGGTGAATGTAACCAGTAACAGGAAAATGCGAAAGGTCTTTTCAGCAAAATCCCAGTAATCCTCGGGATTGGGGATGTTCGTCGGCGTTCCGAATATGCCCACAACCGCGCGGGGCGCCAACTCAAAGAGCAGCGTAGACGCAAGCCCGATCACCAGCGTGCAAAGCAGAATCGATCGGTAGAGCTTTTTGACCCTTCCGTAATTCGCCGCTCCGATGTTGTATCCGATAATCGGCTGACAGCCCAGCACAATGCCTACCACAAGGTTGATGACCACCGTAAAGACCTTGCTTTCGATTCCGATAACAGCAATCGGAATATCTATGCCGTACCGGGACATTGCGCCGTATTTTGCCAGCATGATGTTGCAGACCAGCGAGATGATGACAATAGTCATCTGCGTGATAAAGGAGGAGATTCCCAGCTTCAATGCTCCCGAAAATGCCTTGAAATCGGGGATGAAGCTACTCTTCGTCAGCCGGAAGGTCTTGGTACGGAAGAAATAGATCACACTGATAACAAAGGATACACACTGTCCGATAACCGTAGCAGCCGCCGCACCCGTCATGCCCCAATGGAAGCCGAAAATAAACACCGGATCAAGGATAATGTTGATGATCGCGCCGAGAAGCATGGATGCCATCGACCATGCGGGGCTTCCGTCCGCACGGGCAACCGCATTCATCATATTCGAGAGCATGTAGATCGGGAAAAACGCCAGAATGATGTTGAAATACTCGATTGCCATGTCAAGGCTGTTTTCCGACGCGCCGAACAGGGTCAAAACCTGTGTTTTCAGCGGAAAGAAGAACGCCATCAGCACAATACTGGCAAGAAGCGTAACGAGGATTCCCGTTCCGATGGCTTTGTGCGCTCTTTCGGTGTCCTTTCGTCCCTGACAAATGTTCAGGTACGCGGCGCATCCGTCGCCGAAACACCACGCAAACGCCTGCGCGATAATAAAAATAGGGAAAACAACTCCCGTTGCCGCGTTTCCCAGCGTACTTAACTCGCTGTTCCCGATAAAAATCTGGTCTACAATATTGTAGAGCGCGCTGACCAAAAGGGAGAGTACGCAGGGAACGGAAAATCTCAACATCAGCTTTGAGATTCTCTCTGTGCCTAAAAAATGACCGGATTCTGATTGATTCATAAGTGCCTCCAAATATTTTTAATGATATTGTGGAGTCTTTATCAGAGAGAAAGCTGCCTGAAAACTACGAAGAACACAAAAGAAGGGCGCAGAATCGTCGTGATTCTACGCCCTTCAGCTGTTCGACCTTTTAATTATAGCACAAATGATTCCGTTTGTCAAATGGGCATTACCAACAAAATTTTGGCAGAAGTCTTTGCATTTTTTGAACAGAAGCAAAATCCTGCGCTTCCGATCCGATGCCTTCGATCTCCGATCTGTCGGCGACGGTCATTTTTCCCTTCCATATTGCCGATTTTCCTAATTTATCACGGAAAAGATCGCTGAAAATCGGCAAAATTTTCCGATTATTTTTTCCAAAACCCCTTGATATTTTTTAACAGATATGGTAAAATAACCACAGTCTTTAAAAACAACGATATTTATGAGGTGAAAAGTATGTCTATGTACAACAAAAAGACTATCGAAGACATTGACGTTGCCGGTAAGAAGGTTCTTGCCCGCTGCGACTTCAACGTCCCCATGAAGGACGGCGTCATCACCGACGATAAGCGTATCGTCGGCGCGCTCCCCACCATCCAGTATCTGACCGATCACGGCGCAGCAGTTATCCTCTGCTCCCACATGGGTCGTCCCCACAACATCTTCAACGAGAAGCTGAAGCTGGATAAGAAGGAAATCAAGAAGATCTCCGCTCTTCCCGAGTCCGAGCAGGCAGCCGCTACCGAGGCAGCCCTCGAAAAGGCAAAGAACGACATTACCAAGCTCTCCCTGGCTCCCATCGCTGCCAGAATCTCCGAGCTGACCGGCAAGACTGTCATCATGGCGAAGGACGTCATCGGTCCCGACGCCAAGGCAAAGGCTGCCGCTCTGCAGTCCGGCGAGATCCTGCTTCTGGAGAACGTCCGCTTCCACGCGGAAGAGGAAAAGAACGATCCCGACTTCGCAAAAGAGCTGGCTTCCATGGCTGACATCTACGTCAACGACGCGTTCGGTACCGCGCACCGCGCACACGCTACCACCGCCGGCGTTGCCGACTACCTCCCCGCTGTCTGCGGCTATCTGATCCAGAAGGAAATCTCCATCATGGGCGACGCGCTGGCTGATCCCAAGCGTCCCTTCGTGGCAATCCTCGGCGGCGCAAAGGTTTCCGACAAGATCGGCGTTATCGAGAACCTGATCGAGAAGGTTGATACCCTGATCATCGGCGGCGGCATGGCTTACACCTTCTACCGCGCTATGGGTAAGACCATCGGTACCTCCATCTGCGAGAACGACAAGATCGACCTCGCCAAGGAGATCATGGAGAAGGCACGCGCCAAGGGCGTAAACTTCCTGCTCCCCGTTGACAACATCATCGCTACCACCTACTCCGAGGATTCCGAGTGGATGGAAATGGATTCCGACAGCCTTCCCGACGGCTGGATGGGTCTGGACATCGGTCTGAAGACGCAGGAACTCTACTCGAAGTCCATCCGCGGCGCCGGAACGGTCGTGTGGAACGGCCCGATGGGCGTATCCGAGTGGAAGAACTTCGCAGGCGGCACCATCGCGGTTGCAACCGCAGTTGCAGAGGCTACCGATAAGGGCGCAATCTCCATCATCGGCGGTGGCGACTCCGCAGCAGCAGCCGAGAACCTCGGTTTTGCCGACAGAATGACCCACATTTCCACCGGCGGCGGCGCGTCTCTGGAGTTCCTTGAAGGCAAGGAGCTTCCTGGTATTGCCTGCCTCAACAACAAGGATTAAGACATAGATAAAGGGAGTACAAAATGAGTTCGAGAAGAAGAAGACCCGTCATCGCGGGAAACTGGAAAATGAACATGACGCCTTCGGAAGCCAAGGTTTTCGTAAGCAAACTGTATG
>CAYOON010000154.1:3674-5212 GCA_964405595.1 uncultured Lachnospiraceae bacterium
CGCGAACTGCGACGTCGTCGTATGCGTGCCCGCCATCGACATTCCCGCCGTAGTGAAGGTGCTTGCAGGCACATCCGTAAAGGTTGGCGCGCAGAACGTACACTTCCAGAAAAACGGCGCATACACCGGTGAGATTTCTGCCGATATGCTGGTTGACGCAGGCGTGAAGTACGTCGTAATCGGACACAGCGAGCGCCGTCAGTACTTCGGTGAGACCGACGAAACCGTCAATCTGCGCACCAAGGCTGCAATCGACGCAGGACTGACCGCCATCGTCTGCGTCGGAGAGCTGCTCTCCGAGCGCGAGGCAGGCATCACCTCCGAGGTTGTATCCCGTCAGGTGAAGCTGGCACTGCAGGGTATCCCTGCCGAGCAGATGGAGAACATCATCATCGCCTACGAGCCCGTATGGGCAATCGGCACCGGCAAGACCGCCACTGCCGAGCAGGCTGATGAGGTTTGCGGCATCATCCGCAGCGTGATCGCGGGTCTGTACAGCAAAGCGGTAGCCCGTCAGGCGATCATCCAGTACGGCGGATCCATGAACGCGTCCAACGCAGCTGAGCTGCTGGCGAAGGACAACATCGACGGCGGCCTGATCGGCGGCGCTTCCCTCAAGGAAGATGCTTTCGCAACCATCGTCGAGGCTGCACAGCAGTAAGGTACACACATTTTCAAAGGGGGACGGTTCGCAAAGAACGCGTTCCCCTTGATTATCCGGAAAGGAAGATTCTTATGAACATTTGGCACGACATTGATCCGAAGCGCGTAAAACCCGAGGATTTCTATGCGATCATCGAGATTTCGAAGGGGAGCAAGAACAAGTACGAAATGGACAAGGAAACCGGACTGCTCCGGCTGGACCGGATTTTGTATACTGCCACCCACTATCCGGCCAACTACGGATTCATCCCACGCACCTATGCGGACGACAACGATCCGTTGGACGTGCTGGTGCTGTGCAGCGAGCCGATCGCGCCGATGACGCTGGTGCACGTTTACCCCATCGGAGTGATCCGGATGATGGATAACGGAAAGCTGGACGAAAAAATCATCGCGATTCCCTTCTCGGATCCCACTTATAACGGATATCGTTCGATTTTCGCGCTGCCGCGGCACAATTACGAAGAGATGCAGCACTTTTTCACGGTCTACAAGACGCTGGAGAATAAGGAAACCGTAGTTAACGACGTCGGTGACGAAAAACTGGCAATGAAAATCATCCGCGAAGCCATCGAAAACTACAACCGCACATTCGGTGAAGCAGCGCAGCAATGAAGTTCTATATAATAAAATAGGGGGCAGTATAATGCCCCCTATTTTATTATTCAGGGCTTTCGCCCTACGTCTCCCGGCAACGCCGGGAGACTACCCACCAGAGGGGCTTCTTGAAAGAAGCCCCTCTGGACTCCCCAAGAACTTTTAAATGGGACTATAAATAAATCCTTATCCCCAGAAAACCCAGCCAGTCAGGCATTTGTGCCCGATTTTGGCTGGGTCAATTTAACAAAAAAACTTCAAATTACCGCGAACTTCAT
>CAYOON010000155.1:0-5157 GCA_964405595.1 uncultured Lachnospiraceae bacterium
CTTCCTTCCGTTGTAATGAAGGAGGTTGACATCTTTTTTAGTTGAAAATACCTCCTTCGTTGTTACAAAGGAGGTGGTGCCGATGAACATTACATTTGATCAGCTTATGCAGTTCGGATTGTATAATATCGGCGTTATCGGTCTGGTTTTCACGGGTATCATGCTCGTGATTACCTTGATCGATCGCAACAACAAAAAGAAATAACCGCCCGGCTCGCCAGTAGGGCAGTTATCTCTTAACTAACTATTGGGAAGCAACCGTCATCGGTGCTGCCTCTGTATGTTTATTATATACCGTCGACTCCCGTTTGTCAAGTGGCCAACGGGAGTTTTTTTTGAAAAACTTTAAGACAACAACATACAGTTATTTTCCCGGCATCCTTGCCGCCAGCGCAGTTGCCGTGATCCCGATCAGGATTCCGGTTACAAGTCCGGCGATCAGCAAAAAGGGGAGATAGCCGATCAGCACCGCCGATCGCAGGACGACACCCGCCACGGCAAGCTGTCCCAGATTATGAGAGACGCCGCCCGCTATGGAGGTTCCGAGGATACTGAACTTCCCGCTCTTCTTGCAGACTGCCATGACGGCGTAGGATGTAAGCCCGCCCGCCAGCGAGTAGAGCAGCACGGCGGGGGAGGAGAAAAGCATCCCCGCAAGCAGAATGCGGATCAGATTCACCCAAAGTCCGGCGGGGATGTCCACCGTCCACAGCACGGTCAGCACCGCCAGATTGGCAAGCCCCAGCCGGATCCCCGGAACCGCGAAATCAAAGGGAATCAGCGATTCCAAATAGGCGAGCGCCAGCGCGGTCGCCGAAAACAGCCCGATAAACGCCAGTCTGCGGGTATTCTTCATGGGAACTCTCCTTTCCATATGGCATTATTCGTCCGATACTTTCTCGATGTGTACAACCAACCGATGGGGCAGGCATACGATGCTGTCTCCGGGTTCATTCACCTTCCCGGTATGTACGCAGACCTTATCGGGGCAGGACGCCTCGCTGACAAAGACGGAACCGTCCTTCACGACGATCCGGTTGTACTCGCCTTCCCCGCAATCCACGGTCAGTTCCCCGTCCACGGAAAGCGGGAGCCGTCCCACTTCGATGCCTTCCAGTTCAGCAACGGCGTACAGCCCCCCGTCCGAGGGATGGAAGATTTTCCATCCGCCCCAGATCAGCAAAGCCAGCGTGAGAACGGCGGCGATCAGAATCCAGTCGAACTTCTTCATCTTACGCCCCCATTTCGTAGTCGGCAAACCCCGCCGAGCGCAGGATACTGCCGTCGGCAAGCACCCAATAGGCCTCGATCCCCTCCAGTGAGGCGATCAGAGACTGTCCCTCGTCGGGATCCATGTTAAAGAGAGCGGTGGACAGCGCGTCCGCGACCCCCGAATCGGCGGCAAGCACCGACACCGAGAGATAGGTATCCTTCGGGAAAAGGGTTTCCGGGTGGATAATATGATGATAGCGCACGCCGTCCGCCACGAAATAGCGCTCGTAGGAGCCGCTGGTAACCAGACAGCGATCGGTGAGCGCGACCCGGCAAAGATAGGCACTCTCCCTGTCCGGATCGGGGTTCTGAATTCCCACCCGCCACGGCTGACCGTCGGGATGGCTTCCGATGGTGACGGTGTTCCCGCCCACGTTCACGATCCCGTAGGCAAGTCCCGCCTCCCGGAGCTTCTCGGCGACCTTTCCGGCGGCGTATCCCTTTGCGATCGCACCCACGGCCAGCCGCAGGTCGGGATCGGTCAGCCACACGGTGGAGGTAGCGCGGTCGATCTCAACACAGCGGATGTTGGTATGCTCCGCCGCGTTCACAAGCGCGGTAGGGTCGGGAACCGACGCCGATTCCGGGTGGATCTGGGCGTTCTCGCGACAGTCGTGCCAGAGAGAGAGCACGCTGCCCATGGCGACATTCGTCATACCGCCGGTCAGATCGTACAGTTCAACCGACAGCTCCAGAAGGTCGATAATTTCGGAATCTACCTCCACCGGCTCCCCGGCGCGGTCGTTGACGGTTTTGAGGTTGTTTATACCCTCGTACTCGTTATAGATGTCGAACAGTCGGTGATAGCGCCACAGCTCGTCCCGGAAAAGCTCGGCGTATCGGGTGAAATCGTTCGGTTCCTTCACATATGCGCGGAGGGTGGAGACGGTGTCGAAGCTCTCAAAGAAGCTCCGGGAATAGACTTCCATTCCCTCGTCCCCGCTCCTGCATCCGGGAAGCGCAAATACAATCAAAAACAGCAGAAAAACGGCAATGATGCGGCGCACGGCTTGTCCCCCTTTCGCTGGGTAGCATTCTTACAAGATAGCTCCATTATACACGTTTTCCTATAAAAAAGCAAGCCCAAAAGGAAATTTTCACACGGCAACAGCAATAAATCGGTATGATAGAACGCCAAAAGCCGCCTGCGATTCTGCAAGCGGCTTATCTGATTTCAAAGCTATCAAGATTCAGCGATCTATTTAGGTTTTGTTTGTTTTGGATTCGGGGATTCGGAAGCATATTTGTTAAAAGATTTTATTAACTCCCCGATTACTTCTTTTTCATCATCTTTTAAGCGTAAAAAGTCATTTATCGTGATACAGCCGGAATTCGTAGATAGCTTTTCCTTTAGTTTTTCTATTGAAATCTTAATATCTGTCCGACCGAGAAGATAATCAATATTCACATCAAAGTAATCGGCTAATTGAATCAGTGTTGCGATTGGAGGTTGTTGCCTTCCGCTTTCATATTCGGAAACCGAAGATTGACTGATATACAATGCTTTAGCTAATTCTATTTGCGAAAGGGACTTTTCTTCTCTTAACTTTTTTATTTGTTCACCGAGAAACATATCTTCCCTCCCACTTCATGATAGATATAGCATATCATAATTCTCACGAACAATGAGTAAAATATTACTATTAACTATATAATTTACAAATATTTAATTGAAATATTTGTAATAATAATATATAATTGAATAAAAACACGCCATGCTCGATTAGCGATCCATGACGCAGAAAAGAGGTTAAAAAAATGTTTGCAATTAAGAAAATTTACTTTGAATCGGAAGATGTAAGTGTGGAGGTCTCCGGAGACTACTACCCCGCAGATGACAGCGAGTGTATTGACGGTGGTTTGGCTTTTTACGCAATTGACGGTTCCCATACCGTAATCTATGAAATCCTGCATGATGGCAAGGGTACGAAAAAAACCTTGTTGGAGACACAGAAGGAGGATTACGGTAAAAATTGGGAAATCGAAGATATTGAACTTAACGGGCTGAAAGGGCATTGCTCTACCTATGGGGAGAGCTACATACAATTTTACGAAGCGAGATTTCTGCTTGGAGAAACGGAAAAGGGCTGTACGGAATTTGCTTTTGTTGTCTACACCCGGAATCATGATATTGAAGAAATCAAAGCGTCCGATCATTTCAAAAAGCTCCTCAACGGAATTCGAAAAAAAGATAATGCAAGGGAATAAAAATGTTAGAATTGATAAATATGTGTTATGAAGTTGCCGGAGTTCGTATAACAATTCCGGAGGGCTATGAAATCCAAATTCTAGGAGATGCTGTCAGTGACAATATGTTGATTATTAAACCGGTCAATCAAAACTATATGATCTCTTATGACGTCGAGTATGATTGTCCCGATACAAAAGAATCCTTTACAGAAACACAGGAAAATTTGTACGAAAAAACATTTCCGATCGAAGAGATTACCCTTAACGGACTGTCAGGATACCAGTCTACCTATGGCGATAGCACGGAACAATGTTATGACGCGAGATTTCTACTGAAAAAAACGGACACGGGCAATACGGTATTTAGTTTAATGGTGTACACGCCAAATAATGATATTGAAGAAATCAAAGCGTCCGAAAATTTCAAAAAGCTCCTGAACGGCATACAGAAAATAGAATATTAAAGTAACACCGCCGGGTTCCGATCGTGCATCTGCGCAATCGTAACCCGGCAATTTGCCTGAAAAAAATCCCCGCCTTTTACAGGAGACTTGACAAATGGGAGATTTTGGGGTATAATGCAGGCAGAAACTATTTTTCGGGAGGTCGGTATGGGCAAGAAGGAAATACAGGAGATTTTACAGCAGGTCGAGGCGGGAACGCTCACGGCCGAGGATGCCTATCTGCAACTGCGTGCCGATCCCGTGGAGGATCTGGGATTCGCCCGGATCGACCGCCACCGGGAGATCCGGCAGGGGGTCGGCGAGGTGATCTACGGCGCGGGCAAAACTCCCGCGCAGATCCATGCCATCGCCAGAGCCCTCTACGAGGGCGGGCAGAATCCCGTACTGATTACCCGGATGTCCAGAGAGGCCGCCGATCGGATCGGCGATCTGCCCTTTGTCTATCACGAGGCGGCGAAGATCGGCATCGTCGGCGAAATTCCCGAGCCGGACGGAGTCGGAACCATCGTGATCGCCACCGGGGGAACCTCCGATCTACCCGTCGCCGAAGAGGCGGCGTTGACCGCCGAGGTACTGGGCAACAAGGTCGTGCGGCTGTACGACGTAGGCGTAGCGGGAATTCATCGGTTGCTCGCCCATACGAAAGAGATCATGTCCGCCCAGGTGATTATCGCCATCGCCGGGATGGAAGGGGCACTCGCCAGCGTCATCGGCGGACTTGCCGACTGTCCGGTGATCGGGGTTCCCACCTCGGTAGGCTATGGGGCATCGTTCGGCGGACTGTCCGCCCTGCTCTCCATGCTGAACTCCTGCGCCAGCGGAGTCAGCGTGGTCAACATCGACAACGGCTTCGGAGCCGCCTATCAGGCGAGTCTGATCAATCATCTGAAATAGGAGTACGCCGGGGCTCTGCCCCGGTCCCCGGTTAGGGAACTTTTTGAAAAAAGTTCCCTAACAACCTTCAAAAACTTCAATAAAAGGAAGAATGAATTCATGAAAATACTTTATCTGAACCTGAACATGGGAGCCGCAGGCGATATGCTGAACGCGGCACTCTACGAGCTACTTTCCGACAAGGAGAAGGCGGTATATCTGGAGAAAATGACAACGCTGGGGCTTCCCGGTGTGGAGGTCGTCCCCGAGACATCGGTCAAGTGCGGCATCGTCGGAACCCATATGCGGGTCACCGTCGGCGGCATCGACGAGGGAGACGAACATCATCACGAGCACG
>CAYOON010000156.1:0-5128 GCA_964405595.1 uncultured Lachnospiraceae bacterium
GCTGGGGAAGTTGTAATGGTGCATATACCGCTTTTCGGTCTCTTCAAAGGTGGTGTCCAGCTCCTGCGCGTCGCCGAGCGTGCCCAGCGTGCAGATGGTCAGAACCTGGGTCTGACCGCGGGTGAACATACCCGATCCGTGTACACGGGGGAGCAGGCCGACTTCGGCGCCCAAGGGACGGATCTCGTCCATGGATCTGCCGTCCACGCGCTTCTTGTCCTCAAGGAGCCAGCGGCGGACGATCTTCTTCTGAATCTTGTAGACCAGCTCGGGCATCATGACGTCCAGATTCTCGTATTCCTCGCCGAAGTTCGCGAGAATTGCGTCCTGAATCGGAACCATACGGGCGTCGCGGATGTTCTTGTCGTCGGTGTCCATGGCGAACATGACGTCCTTCTCGCAGAAGGCGAAGATCTTGTCGAACATGTCGTGATCCAGTTCGCCGGAAGGATAGGAGAACTTGGGCTTGCCGATCTCGGCGACGATGCCGTCGATGAAGGCGCAGAGCTTCTTGATCTCCTCGTGTGCCTGCATAATGGCCTCGAACATGGTGTCGTCGTCAACCTCGTTGGCGCCTGCCTCGATCATGACGACCTTCTTCATGGATCCGGCAACGGTCAGCTCCAGATCGGAAACCTTCCGCTGTGCCTGATCGGGACAAACGACGATCTTGCCGTCAACCAGTCCCATAAATACGCCGGCGATAGGGCCGTTCCACGGGATGTCCGAGATGGACAGGGCGATGGAAGCGCCGATCATAGCGGTGATTTCGGGGGAGCAGTCGTAGTCGATGGCCAGGGTGGTCAGGGTGATCGCCACATCGTTGCGCAGATCCTTGGGGAAGAGGGGACGGATGGGACGGTCGATGACACGGCTGGTCAGAACGGCCTTCTCGGAAGGCTTGCCCTCGCGGCGCAGATAGCCGCCGGGGATTCTGCCCACAGCGTACAGACGCTCGTCGAAATCGACGGACAGGGGCAGGAAGTCGATGCCCTCACGGGGCTTGGACGATGCGGTTGCGGTGCAGAGAATGCAGGTTTCGCCGTAGCGAACCAGACAGGAGCCGTTCGCCAGTCCTGCCATTTTGCCGGTTTCCACGATCAGCGGACGTCCGGCAAGGGTGGTTTCGTAGACCTTATGGTTTACGAATTCCATGATTTTGGACATTGCCATAGGTTTTTTCCTCCGTATAAGTGATTTTTATGGAATCCGAAGCGGTTCAGGAGGAATCAAGAATAGTGAATGTTCGTCGGGATCCCGATGGGCATTCATTATTCTTATTCGACCCGGCCGCTTGGGAAGGCTTTCGGGGTTGCTCCGAGAAAATGCCATGCAGGAGCATGGCATTTTCATCGAAGTGACAGATTACTTTCTGAGTCCCAGCTTCTCGACGATCGCGCGGTAGCGGGCGATGTCCTTCTTCTCCAGATAGTTCAGGAGACTGCGTCTCTTACCAACCATCTTCAGAAGACCGCGGCGGGAGTGGTGGTCATGGGTGTTGACCTTCAGATGCTCGGTCAGCTCGGCGATTCTCTTGGTGAGAATGGCGATCTGTACCTCGGGCGATCCGGTGTCACCCTCGTGGGTAGCGTAGGTTTCGATAATCTGTGTCTTGGTTTCCTTGTTCATCATAGCGATGCACCTCATAAAATGTATTCCGTGAAGCACAGGCGACGGTCGGTGGATCCATTGTCCGAGCCTCCGGTATTTGTTGCGGCTTTGCCCGCATACAGTTTTAATTATACCACGATTTAGGAAAAATGCAAATAAATTGGCGATTGTTTACAATTTATTTACAAGGTGAGTGTGAGCTGAACTGTTATTAATAATTTATTTACAAATAATCACAAAATTATTTGTAATAATGTATTGACATTTTTTGAAAATACTGTATAATAATCTCAAGAGGATGGAAACATCCAAAATTATGAAAGACGAGGACAGATCAATGAAAAAAGCGATCGCACTAATCCTGACCCTTGCGCTCATCCCTGCGTGTTTTGCGGGATGTAAGAAGAAAACCCCTACTCCGGAAGATACCACGAACACCGGGAAGGTCGAGCTGAACATTCCCGACAGCCCTGTGGAAGATTTCAGTTATAGGGTAGAGAACGACGAAATCACAATAACAAAATATAAGGGATCCGATCGAGAAGTGGGTATCCCTGAAACGATTGAGGGCAAAAAAGTTACAAAGCTCGGATATATCTTTTACAATAATGAGAATGTTGTGTCGGTAAAAATGCCCGATACGGTTATATCCATCCAATATGATGCGTTTTTAAACTGTACCGCCCTTACCACCGTCGATCTATCCGATTCCCTCGAATCGATCGGCAAATCAGCATTCAAAAATTGCGCGGCTCTGACCAATATTTCGCTGCCCGACAGTCTGACAACCATCGACGAAGAAGCATTCTCCGATTGCGCCTCTCTGAAAAAGATTACGATTCCGAAATCGCTTACCACAAGCTATATGGCTTTTGTGGATAGCGGACTTGAAAACGTGAAATTTGAAGACGGCCTTACCGTAATCGGCTATGGGATGTTTGCAAGAACCAATCTGAAAGAGGTTGTCATACCCGCCAGTGTGAAAACCATCAAAGCCAGCGCTTTCGGCTATTGTGAAAAGTTGGAATCAGTGACACTAAACGAAGGTCTTATCACGATCGGATATAAAGTATTCACCGGAACCAAAGTAAAAGAGATTACAATCCCGAAATCGGTCGTGAATATTGACGAAAATACCTTCTATGATTGTCCTGCTTTGGAAAAGGTAATTTTTGAAGGGGATGCTCCCGAAAACTACGCTGAGTATGCAAACGTTGGAATAAACGTCCATTATACCGTTTTCTACCATCCGGAGGCAAAGGGATTTACATCCCCGCTGTGGAACGGGTACAAGTCTCAGGCGATCGGTTGCGAATCGGTTATCAAGGAGTTTTCTGGATTCACATATGTAGAAAATGCCGATAACGGGATCACCATTATGGAATATACCGGCAGCGATACCGATGTGGTGATTCCCGAAAAGATTGACGGCAAGGCTGTTACGACCATCGGCTATCTGGCATTTACCAGCTGTGACAAGGTGGTTTCGGTAAAAATCCCGGATACGGTTACCGTAATCGAACAACAGGCGTTTGAAAGCTGCAAAGCTCTGGAATCGGTGGAGTTGTCCGGAAATCTGAAAGTGATCGGAATATGCGCATTCTGGGCTTGCCAGCAACTTTCCCGGATCGATTTACCCGATACACTGACGAGCCTTGGTATTGAATCGTTCGCCAACTGTGATTCGCTGAAATCAATCCGCGTTCCGAAATCGCTGACTGACTTTGGTGGAGCGGCGTTCTTTTGTACCGGAATTGAGTCTGTGGAGTTTGAAGATGGCTTGGAAATGATCGGTGAAGCTGCATTTTCCGGAACGAAGCTCAAAGATGTGGTTCTGCCTGCAAGTATGAGAACCATCTCGGATCAAGCCTTTGCTAGTTGCCCCTTGGAATCAGTCACGCTGAACGAAGGACTGGTAACCATTGGAGATAGCGTATTCAGCGCTCTCTATTCCAGCTGTTCGATAAAGGAAATCGTCATCCCGAGCAGTGTAAAAAATATTACAGATAAGACGTTTAACTACAGTACCTTGGAAAAGGTAAAGTTCGAGGGCGACGCGCCGGAGAACTTTATCAGCGGCGAAGATGTCCGCGGCGCTGACTATACGATCTACTACCACGAGGGCGCAGAGGGTTTCACCTCTCCCGAGTGGAACGGTTATCCCACCGAAATCTGGTAAAATAACAACACCCTGCATAAGGCTTCCGAAAGGAATCCCGTGCAGGGTGATTTTTTGTATATGCGACAGAGGTATAGCGAGTGCAGACTCGTTAGTCCGCTTTTTCTCTTGCCTTTGCAGGCCCAAGAGAAAAAGCTTGGCAAAAAGAGAAGGGCCGTGGGGAGTTTCGCCCGTTGCGACGGGCGACCAAAGGCTCCGCCTTTGGAAACCGCCACCTTTTGAAAAAGGTGGACGAAAACTTTTTAACGGCGAAGCGATAGCGGAGCCGTCAGTCCTTCTTCCACTTGGTTCCCTGCGGCGTATCCTGCAGGGTGATGCCCATCCCGGACAGCTTCGCGCGGATCTCGTCCGCCTTGGCGTAGTCCTTCGCCTTCTTGGCGGCGGTACGCTCGGCGATCAGCGCTTCGACCTCCTCGGCAAGCGCGCGATCGGCGGCACTCTCCCCGATCAGCCCCAGCAGATTGCCAAGCTCCAGGAAGATCGCCCCCGCCTGCTCGGCAGCGTTCGACGACGGATTGGTCGCCAGATAGCTGTTCAGCTCCCTTACCGTCTCGAACAGCGCCGAAACCGCGTCCGCCGTGTTGAAATCGTCGTCCATCTTCTCGATGAAGGTCTGCTTATACCCCTCCATGGCGGCGATCACCGCGGGATCGGCATCCGCGCCGGGTGCGGCGTTCTTCACATAGAAGGACAGATTGTCCGCGCAGTTCTGAATCCGCTCTACGGCGTTCTTCGCCGACTCGATGATCTCGGTATTGTAGTTGATCGGCTTGCGGTAGTGGCTGGACAGCAGGAAATAACGGATCGCGGGATAGCCGTAGGCCTCTGCCACGTCGCGGACGGTGAAGAAGTTGTTCAGCGACTTAGACATTTTCTTGTTATCCACATTGATGAAGCCGTTGTGCATCCAGTAGTTGGAGAAGCGCACGTCATTTGCGCCCTCCGACTGGGCGATCTCGTTCTCGTGATGGGGGAAGGTCAGATCCACGCCGCCGCAATGGAGGTCGATGGTCTTACCCAGATAGCGTCCCGCCATGGCGGAGCATTCGATATGCCATCCGGGGCGACCCTTTCCCCAAGGGGAATCCCAGGACGGTTCCCCCGGCTTCGCGCCCTTCCAGAGGGCGAAGTCCAGCGGATCCTCCTTGATCTCGTCCACGGCGATCCGTGCGCCCGCCTCCAGATCTTCCAGCGGCATATGGGAGAGGCAGCCGTAGTTCTTGAACGCCCGGGTACGGTAGTAGACATCGCCGTTTTCGGCGGCGTAGGCAAGCCCCTTCTTGACCAGCTTGGACACCAGTCCGATGATCTGACCGATATTCTCGGTGGCTCTGGGGT
>CAYOON010000157.1:0-5071 GCA_964405595.1 uncultured Lachnospiraceae bacterium
GTGCCGATCTGGCTCTCCGACGTAACGAAGTCACCCACCTGCACGGAAACCGTTCCCAGACAGTAGTAAACCGACCGCAGTCCCAGTCCGTGATCAATGACCACAGTGTTTCCGCCCAGTACGGTTTCACCCACATAAATCACCTTGCCGGAGTTTGCGGCGTACACAGCTTCGTTCTTGTAGCTGACCCAGGCGATTCCGTTTGAGATGAACTTGTCGGCTTCCTTGCCGTTATTGACCGTATCGCCGAAACGGGCGCGGTTCTTGGATTCGTCGGGCGTGCGGAAGAGATCGCTGAAATAGATCTGCTGTTCGTAGGGCAGAGTCCTGATCAGCTCGATAAAGGCATTGACGTTTTCCTCGCTGCGGGTAGACAGATCGATCTGATCGTTGTAGTTGTACTTCCGGGTTTTCAGGTTCGCCGAACTGGGCATAACCTTCAGCGTCAGCGTCTGAACGATCGTATGATACTTGACGGTAACGGAGTAGTCGGTCTCCGTGACAAGGGGATCAAAGGGGATGGGCAGGATCGCGCGGACAAAGTTTCCGTCAGCGAAGAAGATGGGCTTGTAGTCGATGGAAGGCGTACAACTGACCTCAAGGGCGTCCATGTCCTCCACATACATGCCCGAAAGCACGGTAAATTCACCCGTTTCAACGGTATCCGTACCCAGCCAGAAGACCGCATTGGGATCGAACACCACGTCCACGCGGAAGCTATAGGCCGCGCTGCCGAAGCCGCTCTTGCCGTAGCCGGCGTTCCAAGTAGCGTCGATGGTGAAAATCAGCGTGGTATCCGCCCGAACGGTTTGATAGACCACGGCGGATTCCTGATATTCAGGGAAACTTCCCTCGAAGATCGTTTTTCCCTTTGCGTCGGTAACCGTCACGACCGATTCATCCGGCACACGGTCGAATTCTAGCGTAAGGGACTGATAGGATGCTTTCAGACGCGGGATCTCGCCGTTCGTGTTCGAGATGGGGACGGTGTGGGGATCGGTACCGCTGTAGCTGTAATAGTTCCATTCCATTTCGTCGGCGGGGAACTCTTTGCCAAGTACGGTCAGAACCGGCGTCACCGAGCTTTCGTACAGACAGGCGGAAAAGTCGCTGTCGAGAAATTCTATGGCCTGTACGGCGGGAATCCGGTAAGCGTTGCCGTCGTGATCAGTATAGTAGCTGCTGCTGGGCTTCCCCGGGGAGAAGTAGTAGCGGTATTCGGTCTGCATATCGTAGCTGTAATAGGTGAGCGAAATATATTCGGCACCCTCAAGCTCGGAGGGCAGCGAATCGGAGCTCATAGCGGCATCGTTGATCTCCATGAACAGCGAGATCAGCTTCTCCCCGTCGGGATCGGACTTTTCGTAGTGGATCAGCTTCCCACGGGTGTCCAGAAAATCTACGGCATAGACCGAACTGCTGTCTACGGGATCGTCCTTGGCTCCGATATAGAAAAATATTGCCAGATAGGTGGGGATAAAAAGGGCAAGAACGGCCGCAATTCTCAAAATGTACTTTTTCACGCCTTCTGCCTCCCTTCAAAAATCGTACTATTCCTATTTTAACCGTTTTTGTGTTGGTATTCAAGGGATAAATTGTTAATTTATTGCTTCTTTTGCGAATACAATAGACAGGGTGATGAAATTGCGAAAATACGGATGGAGAGTTCGATGGATTACGGGACTTCTGATCCCGATTTTGCTGTGCGCCTGTACCGGCGGGTATACCTGTACCGATCTGCTGGCGGTTGCCAGAGAGCGCTGCGGGGAATCTGGCGATCTGAAAATCTACTTTTCGGGCGGAACCGATCTGAACCGGCTGTCAAATGAGCGTGCGGAGCAGCTGTACGACGGCATGGATCCCACGTCACTGTGCGACGATTACGCGGTATGCCTGTCCAGACGGGATCAGGTGTTCGAGATCCACATCTACCGCTTGTCCGCCACCAATCGAACCGCAGAGCTGGCAAAGATCCTTCAGCGGCGGATCGAGCTGCTGCAAAGCCCGGATGTCTACCTGTACGATCCCGAGGGGTACGAGGAGATCGTGAACTCCGCGGCGGTTTATAGGAGAGGAAAGTACGTCTGCCTGCTGGTAACGCCCGATAACGACGCCGTCTGGAAGGAGATCAAGGGTAAAATCTAGTTGTACGAAGAATCCCGCCCGACTGCCCGGGCGGGATTGAATCTTATTTCGCCTTTTTCTCGCAGATCGCGCACATTTTCTCCGCACGATCGATATACGTCTGATACCGCGGGTCGTTTCTGATTGCGTCAAATTGATCCCAGCCATTATTGCGCGTCGTCAGCACATAGCGAAGACTTGTCGGTCCCGAATTGCCTACAAAAAGGTTGCATTCTCCGATCCACACGTCTTTGGCAATCATCCCGTCGCTGATCAGCTTGTATTTCACCGACAGGCGATCCAGCCATTCGCATCTGCAAGTTACCGCTGTCTCTCCCGATCCATCAATGATGAGACCGAATATTTTTTCGAGCAGCGATACCGCATCCTCAAGCGCGCCAAACGCCGCGTCATGCTCGCCCATCCGTGCTAGAATAAGCGCTCGATGAAACCCTAAACCCACCCGTTCGCCAGACCATTCGTCTACTTCGCCGTCGCAGGTCACGGGATATTTCTCGCACGGCTTGATATTACAAAAGGTGTTGAGCAGCCCCAGCTGAAGGTCGTTCATCCGGAGCTCTTCTTCAACCGTTAGTGTCCACGAAAATTTACCGATTTCCGACTCTTCCGCGTCGCAAAACGAGTAGATACGTTCAAACAGTGCGAACTGACGCTGGATTTCATACTTTTCCTCATCCCCACGCGAAAAGTACCGCCGCATCAGAAGCTTGTCCCTGTCCAACATCATTTCCGGTGAAAATCGGTCGAGAAACGACTTTATGGCGTCTTCATTCTCAAACTCAAAAAAGAATTCGATCGCGTGCAGACGATTGAAGGAATTTCCGCCCCGATCCAGAACCGTCTCCATCGTCAACCGCAGCTCGGGCAAAACTCCCTCAAGCGTGTAGAATTTCTGCATAATGTACCAAAAACGACTGTCAATATCGTCGAGATGATCCCGCCGCAGCTCCCGGATCAAGCTGATGATCCGTCTCGGGTTGGGATCTTCCTTTTTTGACTCGGCGGAGAGCTGCTCAATCAACTCTTCCGCCTGTTTCTGTTTCTCGTTGCTGCCGCAGCCGATCAATTCATCGACCGTGATGCTGAAATAATTGGCGAGGGTCGGCAGAAGCTCGATATCGGGATAGGTTGAGCCGTTCTCCCAGCGTGAAATTGCCTGATAGGACACGCCGATCGCGTCGCCAAGCTCCTCTTGGGTCATATTTGCCTCCCGGCGGCGTTTTCGGATGTTTTCACCGATGTTCAGTTTCATGATCCTTCTCCTATCATTGATAATCGGGCGTCGTGTATACAGTATAGCAGAAATTTGCAGGAATGTCTATATCTCATTTGTTGAGAAAAATGCAACAAAACCGACAATATATCAAACCGGAGTTTAGAGTAACCACTCCACACTCCGGTCTGTCAGAGGTCTATTCTTAAATTCTGGGATCGTCCTTGTCGTCCTTATCGTCCGAACCGAAGAAGTTGCCCGGGCGGATATAGTTGGGATTCGAATCGGATGCCCGACGGCGGGCTTCCTCCTGCTCTTTCTCCAAACGCGCCTTTTCTTCCGCTTCCTTTGCCTTCAGACGGGCGGCCTGCGCCTCATTCTCGGCCTTGCTCTTCTTTCTGCGTTCGTCCATCATGGCTTCCAACTCCTCCATGGTAGGCTGCGGATCGTTGTCCATCAACGCCTTGAACTGGATCTCGTCCATAGTTTCGTTCTTTACAAGGAATTCCGCAATGAATTTCAGCTTATCCATGTGTTCACGAAGAATCTTCTCGGCCAAATTGTAGGCTTCGTCAATGATCTGATGCACTTCCTCGTCGATCAAACGCGCGGTCTCCTCCGAGAAGTTGCGCTCGTCGCCGAGCTCACGGCCAAGGAATACCTCGGTGTGACCGCTGCCGAATACGATAGGTCCGAGCTTGTCGCTCATACCGTACTGGGTAACCATTTTTCTCGCGATGTCGCTGGCGCGCTGAATGTCGTTGGAAGCACCGCCCGAAATGTCGTCAAAGCAGACCGCCTCGGCAACACGACCGCCCAGCAAGGATGCGATCTCGTCCTTCATCTCGTTCTTGTAAACGCTGACCTTGTCGTCGGTGGGCAGATGCAGAGTGTAACCAAGTGCCCGTCCGCTGGGGATGATGGAAATCTGGTGTACGGGATCGAGTCTCGGGAGAAGGTGTCTTACAACAGCATGACCCGCCTCGTGGATCGCGGTTTTGTAGCGTTCCTCGGGCTTGATCTTCATGGACTTCTTCTGGGTTCCGACCATGATCTTCATCGTAGAGTCTTCGATGTCGTTCATACCGATCAGCGACTTGCCGCGACTTGCCGCAAGCAGGGCAGCTTCGTTCAAAAGGTTGGCAAGATCCGCGCCGGTAAAGCCGGGCGTACCTCTTGCGATCACGCCAAGATCCACGCTCTCCTCGAAGGGTTTGTTGCGGGCGTGAACCTTCAGGATCTCCTCGCGTCCGCGGACGTCGGGATAGTTTACGGTGACCTGACGGTCGAAACGGCCGGGACGGAGCAGGGCAGGGTCCAGAATGTCGGGACGGTTGGTGGCCGCCATGACGATAACGCCCTCGTTTCCGCCGAATCCGTCCATCTCAACCAGCAGCTGGTTCAGCGTCTGCTCGCGCTCGTCGTGTCCGCCGCCCAGACCCGCGCCGCGGTGACGACCTACGGCGTCGATCTCGTCGATGAAAACGATGGAGGCGGGATTCTTTCTCGCTACGTCAAACAGGTCGCGTACACGGGACGCGCCAACGCCGACATACATCTCGACGAAGTCGGAACCCGAGATCGAGTAGAAGGGAACGCCTGCCTCGCCGGCAACTGCCTTGGCGAGCAGGGTCTTTCCGGTTCCCGGAGGGCCCACGAGCAGTGCGCCTTTGGGACTCTTGGCGCCCAGCTTGGTAAACTTGCCGGGATCCT
>CAYOON010000158.1:0-5065 GCA_964405595.1 uncultured Lachnospiraceae bacterium
GGTGGCGGATTCCAAAGGCAGCGCCTTTGGTCGCCCGTCGCAACGGGCGAAACTCCCCTTCGGCCCTTTTCTTTTTGTTAGCTTTTTCTTTTGGGCCTTTTTGGTCAAAAGAAAAAGCGTCTATCAGCTACTGCCATCTATACGGCTGCCCGCATAATTAACGGCTAAATTTTATTTAATCATTTTCGCCTTTGGCGAAAATGTACCTTACTTCTTCACTTTTCACTCTTCACTATTCACTACCAAAGGGGGACGCCATGTTTCAAACCACCAAAGACCTAGATTCCAAGCTCAAACTCGGCTTCCCGCAGGGGGCGTACCTCTTCTACGGCGAGGAAGCCTACCTCAGGCAGCACTACCTTGCCAAATTCCGGCAGGCGGTCTGCCCCGATCCCGACCTTGCTGCCTTCAATCACGTCATCGTCCACGGCGGCGATCTGCCCTCCTTCGAGCGGGAACTCGCCGTCCTCCCCCTCTTCGGCGGCGGTCGGCTGGTCGAGCTCCGCGACACCGATTTCTCCAAAATCAAACCCGACGCCCTCGAATCGCTCTGCTCCGCGCTCTCCGCCGTGGAGGACATCACCGTCATCATCGACGCCCTCCCCGACGAGCTTCCCGTGGGCACCCCCAAGAAGCCGTCCGCCACCCTCTCCGCCCTCGCCAAGGTCACGTCCGCCGTGGATTTTCAGCGGCAGACCCCGCAAAAGCTGGCGGTCTGGGTGGGCAAACACTTCGCCGCCGACGGGATCCGCGCCGATCCCGACTGCTGCCGGATGCTGGTGGACTACTGCTCCCCCGATATGTACACCCTCTCGGGCGAGATCGCCAAGCTGTCCGCCTATCTGCGCGCCACGGGGCAGACCGATCTGACCCCCGCCGCCATCCGGGAGGTGGCGTCCCCCAATAAAACCTTCGGCGCCTTCGATTTCGCCAACGCGATCCTCGCCGGAGACACCGCCGCCGCCCTTGCCACCTTCGCCGACATGAAACTGCGCAAGGAGCGTCCCGAAAATATCCTCGGCACCCTCTCCCGGATCACTGGGGAGCTGCTGACCGTCCGCGCCCTGTCGGACGCCGGTATGAGCCGCGCCGAGATTGGCGCCGCCCTCAAAATCAGCGACTATCCGCTGGGACTGCGGCTGACTGCGGCGAAAAAATCCACCCCCGAACGGCTGAAAGCCGCCGCCGATCACTGTTACGACGCCGATCTGAAGCTGAAATCCACCTCCCTGCCCGGCTACGCGCTGATCGAGCGATTTATCCTCACCGAAACGGCAAAATAATATGGAAAACGAAAAAATCAAGCTCACCCGGGTCGTGATCGTCGAGGGACGGTACGACAAGATCAAGCTGTCCTCGATTCTGGACGCCGCGATCCTTGTCACCGACGGCTTCGGGATCTTTAAGGACACCGAAAAGCAGGCACTGATCCGCCGTCTTGCCATCGAGCGGGGGATCCTGACCGCCACCGACAGCGACGGCGCGGGTCTGGTGATCCGCAACTTCATAAACGGCATCGTCCCCAAGGGAACGGTCTGTCATGTACTGATCCCCCCGATCCCGGGACGGGAGCGGCGGAAGGCGACCCCCTCCAAGGAAGGTACGCTGGGTGTGGAAGGCATGAACGCCGATCTGCTGCGAAAGCTGTTCGAGCCCTTCGCGTCGGATGCGTCCGGGCAGACCGAGCCTGTGGAGCCGATTTCCCGAGCGGATCTGTACGCGGACGGCCTGATGGGCGGCGACGGATCAGCGGAACGCCGGATCGCGCTGCTGGCGGCGTTGGATCTGCCGCGGAATCTGTCGGTTACGGGGCTAGTGGATGCCGTGAATCTGCTGGGCGGTCGAGCGATTTATGAGGATGCGCTGGGGAAGCTATACCGATAGAAAAATCACAGAGATAAAGTAACAGCAAACTCGTTAGACGCTTTTTCTTTTGCCTTTGTAGGGCCAAAAGAAAAAGCTTTGCAAAAAGAAAAGGCCCGAAAGAGAATTTCGCCCGTTGCGACGGGCGACCAAAGGCTCTGCCTTTGGAAACCGCCACCTTTTGAAAAAGGTGGACGAAAACTTTTATAAACGCTCGCCAGAGCGTTTTGCGCCTGCGCGTTTTGCGCTCGCCATATCGAAAGGAGTAACATCATGAAATGTCCATCCTGCGGATTCGATGACAGCAAGGTCATCGACACCCGTCCCGACGACACGTCGATCCGGCGCCGCCGGGAGTGCCTGAACTGCCACTACCGCTTCACCACCTACGAAACCGTCGAAATCCTCCCCCTGCTGGTCGTCAAAAAGGACGGCTCCAAACAGGTCTTCGACCGCAGCAAAATCATGGCGGGTCTCATCAAATCCACCTATAAACGCCCCGTCACCACCGAGCAGCTGAATAACCTCGTCTCCTCCATCGAAACCGAGCTGCTCAACTCCATGCAGAGCGAAATCCCCTCCGAGCAGATCGGCGTCATGGTCATGGATCGCCTCCAGCAGATCGATGAAGTCTCCTACGTCCGCTTCGCCTCGGTCTACCGCGAATTCAAGGACATCGACACCTTCCTCCAAGCCATCCATCAGCTCCGCAGCGATAAAAAAGGCTGACTTCCCGGTGATTCCCTGCCCCCACTCCGTGGAAAACGTGCCCCGGACTTTTGCGCACTTTTCCACGCCCTGTGGATAAAACACCCCATTTTTCCACACTTTCATCGAAATTTGCCCGTTTTTTCCTATCAAAATTCAACGAATCACAGCTTTTCAACAGTTTTACATGGACTTTTCCACGTTTTCCACATACTTTTCCACAGTTTGAACACAGATCAACGAAGGAGACCCTTCCCCCATGAACAACACCAAACGTACAGACCTTTATCTCACGATCGTATCCCTCCTGACCCTCGTCGGAACCGTCGTACAGGCGATTTTGCTCCTGCATAGCTACGATCCGACGCTGCTGCTCTACGACCACGGAACCCCCGCCTATCTGATTCCTGCCGTAGTGTTGGTCATTCTTTTCCTGTCCGCCACCGTTTTTCTCACCCTCCCCGGCGGAAAACTGCAGATCCCCCCGAAAGCCACTTTCGAAAATCACGACTCCGCCCACAATATCGATCTCCCGTCGATTCTTCTGAAAATCGGCGCGCTGTTCCTGCTGATCGGCGCGATCCTGTCGGGATTCCTGCTTTTCTACGGCGATTTCCCCGTCGATCACGCCCACGATCTCTGGCAGAACGCGGCAAACGGCAGCACCGAAAGCTCGGTAAAAATGGCGGGCACGCTGCTGAAATATTCGGCGTTTGTAGGAATTCTTGCAGCAGTATTCCCCGCCCTGCTGCTGATCATCGGCAAGGGCAGCCCACTTTCGGCACTGACTACCGTGATCTGGCTGCTCCTGCTCGATCTGTCGGTCTATTTCGATAACAGCACGGTGCTGAACGATCCCTGCCGATCGCTGGAGATCCTAGGCCTTTCGGCGGCGATTCTCTGGCTGCTGGTCGAGATCAAGCGATTGCTGGGTAGCGCAGGACGGCGCACCTATACCTTCCTGTCCCTCTCCGCCTTCGGGATCCTCTGCATCAGCGCGATCCCCCGGCTGATCGCCTCCGCAAGCGGACAACTGAACTTCAATTCCCGCACCCTGATCCCCGTAGCAATGCTGGGAATCGCCGGAATGATCGCCGGACGGCTGTGCGGTCTGCGCAACCTTCCCGATCCCGATCCTGAGCCGGAAGCCAAACCCGCTGCCGACGCCGAACCCGATCCCACCGCCCTGCCCAACGGCCTCTTGGTCGAGGATGGGTGCGTGATCGAGAACGAAGAGGACTTCGTGTACCCTCAGCCCGGCGATTTTGAAGAGGCAGATTCATCTGAATCGACCGATGCGGTCGAATCGGAGCCTTTTCACGCGCCCCGCAAGTTTACCGATCCCTTTGCGGGACTGGAGGACATCCTTGCAGACGAACCCGAGCCCTCCCCCGAGGACGGCGGCTCCGACGAAAGCGATACCGGCAGCGCGTCCGGAGAGGACGAATCCCGATGAACGGCGCATACGAGATCCTCGCGCCCTTCTACGACCGGTTCAACGGCGAAGTGGACTACGACCGCTGGGCGGATTTCGTGGAGAAAACCTTCCGCGCCCATAACATCAACCCGGGCGGGCTGATCCTCGATCTTGCCTGCGGAACGGGCAAGATGACGGTTCGGCTCCTGAAGCGGGGGTACGACGTAATCGGGGTGGATCTGTCCCCCGACATGCTGTCTGTCGCCGGGGAGAACTGCGCCGAGGCGGGCTATCATCCGCTGCTGATCTGTCAGGACATGTGCGCGCTGGATTTGTACGGCACGGTCGAGGGCGCGATCTGCTGTCTGGATTCGATCAACTATCTGACCGGGAGCGGCGAGCTGCAAAATCTCATGGGACGGATGAAAAACTTCGTCGCGCCGGGCGGAATCTTCCTCTTTGACGTGAACACCGCCCGCAAGTTCGAGGAAGTCTATGCCACAAACTGTTACACCTACGACACGCCGGAGGTCTACTGCGTCTGGCAGAACGACTATCGGAAGGCATCGCGGCTCTGCGATTTTGATCTGGTATTCTTTTTAAAGGAAGGAAAGCACTACCGCCGGGAGGAGGAGCATCAGCAGGAGCGGTACTATCCCCCGGAGGAGATCGAAGCCGCCCTGACGGAGAACGGATTCGAGATATTGGAGATCCTCGCCGATTTTGAAGGAAAGCCGGCAGGAGTGAACGATCTGCGGCACTACTATGTGTGTCAGCGGAAGAAATAACGATAGGGTCTGTAAAAAAGGCCTCATTCCCCAAAGCAAAGCATTAACCCAGCCAAAGTCAGGCATTTGTGCCCGATTTTGGCTGGGTTAATGCAACAAAAAAACTACGGATTACCGCGAACTTTATCCTGTCGGCATCTGGCAGGGACTAGTGGGGGTAAAGTCCTGACAGGGGAAGCAGGGGCCGACAGCGGGAAGCCAAGTGAAAGGGGAGCGCAAATGCGCACAAGTGCGCAATGCGCATAAATGCGCATTGGGGGAAGAGTGTTCGGCGTTTGAGATCATTCTT
>CAYOON010000159.1:0-5049 GCA_964405595.1 uncultured Lachnospiraceae bacterium
GCAAGACTATCCTCGAAGCTTTGAACACCGATTTGGTTTGCGACGCTATCAACACCGCTATGCGCGAGCTCTTCCTGCAGATCGTCTACGGCCGTACCCAGTCCGCTTTCTCCGAGGGCGGTCTCGTGATCGGCGCAGGCATGGAGGATCTGGGCAAGGGCGCACGCTCCATGGTCGGCACCATGTACGGCACCAAGGCAAAGGGCATCCGCTATCTGGAAATGACCGAGGGCTACTGCACCAGAATGGCTCTTGACGAAAACGACGAGGTTATCGGCTACGAGTTCGTTTCTCTGGGCAAGATGACCGACTTCATCAAGAAGGGTATGGAGCCCGGCGAAGCATACGAGAAATCCAAGGGTACATACGGAAGATTTGCCGACGCGGTCAAGTATATTGACCCGCGCAAGGAATAAGGAGGGGTACTGAAATGGCACAGTTTGAAGGTTACGAGAGACGCGAGGCGAAGATCCTCGGCGTTCTGAAAGAATACGGTATCTCCTCTATCGACGAATGTAAGGAGATCTGCGCTGCAAAGGGTATCGATCCCTACACCATCGTACAGGAAACCCAGCCCATCTGCTTCGAGAACGCAAAATGGGCTTACACCGTCGGTGCGGCAATCGCCATCAAGTCGGGCTGCACCAAGGCTGCCGACGCTGCCGCAGCCATCGGTATCGGACTTCAGGCTTTCTGTGTTCCCGGCTCTGTTGCCGAGAACCGGAAGGTGGGTCTCGGTCACGGAAACCTCGGTAAGATGCTCCTTTCCGAGGAAACCGAGTGCTTCTGCTTCCTCGCTGGTCACGAGTCCTTCGCGGCTGCCGAGGGCGCGATCAAGATCGCGCTGAACGCCAACAAGGTTCGCGTGAAGCCCCTGCGTGTTATCCTGAACGGACTTGGCAAGGACGCCGCTTTCATCATCTCGAGAATCAACGGCTTCACCTACGTCAAGACCGAGTTCGATCCCTACTCCGAGACCGTTAAGGTGGTCTCCGAGACTCCCTACTCGAACGGTCCCCGCGCGGCAGTCAAGTGCTACGGCGCGGATAACGTTCCCGAGGGCGTTGCCATCATGAAGCTGGAGAACGTCGGCGTATCCATCACCGGTAACTCCACCAACCCCACCAGATTCCAGCATCCCGTTGCCGGAACCTACAAGAAGTGGTGTGTTGAGAACGGCGTGAAGTACTTCTCGGTTGCATCCGGCGGAGGAACAGGTCGTACTCTGCATCCCGATAACATGGCAGCCGGTCCTTCCTCCTACGGTATGACCGATACCATGGGTCGTATGCACTCGGACGCACAGTTTGCCGGCTCCTCCTCCGTGCCCGCGCACGTTGAGATGATGGGTCTGATCGGCATGGGCAACAACCCCATGGTTGGTGCTACCGTTGCAGTTGCAGTTGCTGTCGAGGAAGCTGCAAAGAACGGCTGATTAAACAAAAATTCAGGGACTTTCGGATTGAACCGGAAGTCCCTGTTTTTGTTGCCTTGAACTTCCTCTTTTCCCATACTTCTGTTGCTATTATACAACTATGATTGTAATTTGTCAATAGAATAATGCCATGATCGGTTATAATTTTTCGGATTTTTATTATAATAAGAATATACCGAACAATTAACGAGGTGGCAGGCATGGGAAACGAGGCATTTTTGACCGAGATGGGCAGTAGGATCGCCGGACGGCGGAAGCAGCTGCGTCTGACGCAGGAGCAGCTGGCGGAGATGATGGACGTCAGCTTGCAGACCGTCTCCTGCATCGAGCTGGGGAAAAAGGCGATCCGGCCGGAAAATCTCGCGAATCTGTGCAATGCGCTGGATACCACCGCCGATTATATCCTCTACGGCAGGCGGGACGAGTCACAGATGAGCGATCTCGTGAAGAAGCTGTCCGGGCTTACCCCGGAGGAGTACGAAATCGTGCGCGGGCTGGAGGAGCATTTTTCGGGGAAGCGGTAAGCGGGTACGCTGAACCATACAATCAGTAAATTCGGAGGATTATTCCATATGATAGAGCTATTTGACACCGGTCTGACGGTCAGCCGGGTGTGTTTGGGAACCGATATTGCGGGAACGTCCAAGGGTGAGCATGATTTCTTCGAAATCCTCGACTCTTTCGTCGATGGCGGGGGCAATTTCATTGATACCGCCAATGTTTACGGCAGATGGCTCGATCATGGACTCAACTGCGGTGAAATTCTGATCGGGAAATGGTTGAAAAGCCGCAAAAAGCCCATCGTGGTGGCAACCAAGGGCGGACATTACGACCTCGCCACCCGCCGGAAGCGGATCACCCTTGACGATCTGACCTTCGATCTGGATTCCTCCCTACAAAGCCTCGGGCTGGACTGCATCGACCTCTACTATCTGCACAGGGACGATCCCGATCTGCCGATCGGCGAGATCATCGAGATGATGAACACCTTCGTCCGGGCAGGGAAGATCCGGGCGCTGGGAGCCTCCAACTTCTCTCCGGAGCGGGTGGAGGAGGCGAACAGGTACGCCGCGGCGCGTGGGATCCGGGGATTCTCGGCGGTTTCCAATCAGCATTCGTTGGCGAAGGTCAATCCCGGGCGCAATACCAACCGTGATCCCTCCCTCTGGATCTGCGACGATGCCGAGCTTGCCTTCCACAGCCGGACTGGGATCCCGCTGATCCCCTATCAGGCGACGGCACGGGGATACTTCGCCAAACTGGCGGCGAACAAGCCGATTTCGTCGGGACTTTCGGAAGCGTATGACAACTGGGAGAATCGGGAGGAATTCGCGCGGCTGCTTGCCCTATCGGAGCAGACGGGGGCGAGTGTGCAGACGCTGTCCATCACCGAGATGGTACGTCGGGCGGATTTCCCGCTGATTCCGGTGGTCGGGGTCAGCAGGTTGGAACATCTGCATGACATATTTGACGCGATGGCGATTCTGGACGCCCAATAATCGAGGAAAATCTGACAGCCACCCGGGAACGGATGGCTGTTCTGCTTATATACACTAGTTCTTCGCAAGCGGGATATATTTTCATTTTCACTTGACATTGCCGAAATATTGTGGTATAATGATATTGCGACATAAACAGAATAGAGACAGTTACTGTACACTTTTTTACTTTTGGTAAAAATGCGTGTGCTTGGTTTCGTGTGCAGTTTTTGTCTCGAATGTTTGTGTCGCAGCAAAAGAAGCAGCGTATTTTTCGGTACGCGGCTTCGGCTGCGTACTTTTTTTGTTGGGGAGGTGAAAGAATGCGGGATTTCCGAAAGGCTCGCGCGCCGGATACGGTCTGTACTGTACATGGCTTCGTTTGCTGCGACGCAACTTTATCCATATAAAAAACAGCGCCCATCCGGTCGGATGGGCGTTGCATTTTGGGAAGGATCAGAGCTGATTGTTTACCTCGCTCTGCATCGTGGCAAGGGCGATCCAGCTCAAACCAAAGAAATGAAGTACTAAATAAAGACCGGGACTTTTGGTAGAGTGGTCGCCGTTTTCGGTTTTGATCGTATTGACCCGGTCGCACTGCCGCAACATCCAAAAGTAGGTATAAATTCTCAGAGTGAGGAAGTGGAAAAGAACGACCTTCCAGCCGGGCGTGGAGGGATAGTCGTTAGCCAGATCGCGAAGATCATCGTTGAGTCTTGCCATCCAATGGAAGACGAAGAAGTGTCGAAAAATGGGAATGCAGGAGAGAAGGAAGCAGCCCGGAACACTATGGTACTGAATATCGCGCTCCTTATGCGCTACAGGCGGTTTTTTTGCTTCCTCCCTCTTTTTCTCGATGGCGGCTGCTTCCTCGTCGTAAAGATAGCTGTACTTGTTCATGTTCGCATTCATGGTTCATACCTCCGATGTTTTTATTGTCAGCTCTCTGCTGTGATTGCATTATATCACATAATTTTCCAATTGTCAATAGATTTTAGAAAAATATTTTAAAAAATCTTTTGATTGTATGAAATGGTGGAAATTTAGGGGAGAGCATGAGCCATCCGGGGAACGGACGGCTCGTACTCTCCCCCCTATCTCCTTGGCTGGAACAGCGGGAAATGGGCATATGTGCTTGATTTTTGATGGTTATTTAGAGTAATATACTCTACCTATTGTTTAGCGGAGGTCGTTAGTCAGCGGGGAGCGAAATGCGCGTAAACGCGCAACGGGGAAGAATGATCTCAAATGCCGAACACTCTTCCCCCTCGCGCTCCCCTTTCACTTGGCTTACTGCCGTCGGCATCCGTTCGTCGCTACTCCCCACTTCAGGACTTTACCCCCCCACATGTCCTGTGCAGATGCCGACGGGATGAAGTTGGCGGTAATCCAAAGTTTATTTTTTGGATCAACTCAATGAACTTTGGATAAGCTGATACAGCCGCCCGGAGGTAGTGTTAGCACAGATTCCCATATAAAATATTCTTAATAAAAGTTCTTGCGGAGTCCAGAGGGGCTTCTTTCAAGAAGCCCCTCTGGCGGGTGAATCGTCCCGCGGTGCGGGACGAGAGGGCAGAGCCCTATCGTGCTTAACCCCGGAGGGGTAAAGCACGATAAAATAAGAATCGGGGCAAATGCCCCGATTCTTGTTTTCACGTACCTTATTCGTACAATTTACCAAGCTTGGTGAGACGGTCGTATTTTGCTTTGGCGTTTGCTTCGGCCTTCTCGAAGAGGTCTTTTGCTCTCTCGGGGAAGGACTGTGCAAGACGTGCGTAACGGGTCTCGCTGGTGATGAACTCCTGATAGCTGCCGGTGGGTTCCTTGCTGTCGAGAACGAACTTGGTCTCGGCGGCGGGATTGTACCGGAACAGATGCCAGTAGCCTGCATCTACCGCTCTCTTCATCTCACTCTGGCAGTTGGTCATACCGCCCTTGACGCCGTGCATTTCGCAGGGCGCGTAGCCGATGATCAGAGAGGGACCCGGATATGCCTCGGCCTCTGCCATTGCCTTCAGGCACTGGTTCATGTCTGCGCCCATTGCAACCTGTGCAACGTATACATAGCCGTAGGACATTGCGATCTCGGCGAGGTTCTTCTTGCCGATACCCTTACCGGATGCTGCGAACTGCGCA
>CAYOON010000160.1:0-4984 GCA_964405595.1 uncultured Lachnospiraceae bacterium
CCCAAAGCAGAGAGAAATTCGGGATATTTCGCCGCGTCGATGAGATAATTCTTCTCTTTATTGTGGGAAGCGGCTTCCGCCGGGGCGGCGTCCCTGCCAATCGAGCCGATTACCGTGATTTTCCCCTTGGCGGAGACCTTCACCTGCACCTCACCCTTGGTGAAGAGCAGATTGGTCTGCAGGAAGTCGGAAACTGCCATTTCCGCGAGGATTTCGGGGGCTTCGGACAGGGTGAGATTGCGGTGAATCGCCTTGTTGTCGGCGCGAAGGGTCTCGATTTGCAAAAGCCGCTCGCCGCCGATGGTAACGGGCTTGACGTTTACCCGACCGATCTCCCGATCCCGGGACTTGGAGAATACGATCTTGCGGATTTTGTCGCCGTTTTCCCGGATCAGCCCGGCGATCCGGGTACGCTCGTCGTCGACGACGGAGTTGACGGCGGCAACGTAGTTGACGCTGCTCACAGGATGGTGTAGTCGTCGTCCCGCAGGACGGCGATCAGATCGTCCATGGTCTTGACCGTGCGGGCGGTCTCGATGCCGGTGACGCCCACATCGGGGGTCTCGTGGCAGTCGGAGCCTGCGATTTTATGCAGTCCGAACTTCTCCGCCCAGAGGGATGCCACGTCGTTGCGGCTGTCGTGGCGGGGATTGCCGTTCTTGACCTCGATTCCGAACAGGTGTCCGGGATACTGGATCATCATTCCGTTGCGAAAGGGGTGCGCCTGATAGAAGAGGAAGCCTCTTTCCCGGGCGATTTGTCCGAAAACACGGGGATTTTGCGCGAAAAGCGCGTGGGGATAGGCGCAGACATCCTCGGGCATTCCGAAAACGAGGTAGTCGTTGTTCGATTCGTTGAAGCGCAGCTCGTAGCCACAGAGGACGGTCAGACCGACCTTCTCTCCCTCGGCGCGGGCAAGCTCGTAGGCATTGTGGTAGACGGCGTTGAAATCGGGCTGTCCGTGACGGGCAAAATGATCGGCTGTGTCGCGGTTATAGTGGTTGGTCAGCACGATGGCGTCGTAGCCGGCTGCTTTATACATTTCCACAGTCTGAGCGGCGGAGAGTTTTCCGCACATGGATACCTCGGAGCTGTGTACATGCAAGTCGATTTTCATGGGATTTTCCTCTCATTCGGCAGATTCAGGATCGGCGCGTTTTCCGCTCCGATGGGTCTGCTCTATTGTACTACACTTTTCAAGATTTTGCAAGAACTTTTGAAAAAAACCTTGCCATTTTTTGAAAAAAGTGTATAATGGGAGTGTATCGGGCGTTTGGCGACAGGAATTTTCATACATTAGATTTGTTTGACGCTTTTTCTTTTGCCTTTGAGAGGCCCAGATCAATCATGCTACGCATGATCGATCCAGAAAAAGCTTTGCAAAAAGAAAACGCCGTAAGGGGAATTTCGCCCGCCCAGACGGGCGACCAAAGGCTCTGCCTTTGGAAACCGCCACCTTTTAAAAAAGGTGGACGAAAACTTTAAAAAGAGAGTACTTACATTATGGATCAAAAAACCGGGAGAATCATCAAAGGAATCGGCGGGCTGTACTTCGTGGACTGCGGGGACGGGATCGTCCGCTGCCGCGCCAGAGGGATATTCCGCCGCGACGACACATCCCCCCAAGTGGGCGATCTGGTGGAGATCGGATCCTCTCCCGAGGGCGATTTTGTCATCCTTTTCATCAAGGAACGCAAAAATCTGCTGATCCGCCCGGCGCTGGCGAATCTCGATCTGCTCTTCATCTGCGTTCCCACCGCATCCCCCGAACCCGATCTGCGCACCGTCGATAAGCTGATCGCCATCGCCGTCCATAACAACATCGACTGCGCCATCGTGATCACCAAAGCCGGGCTGAACCCCGATTACGCCGGGCAGCTTGCGGCGATCTACCGTACCACCACGCTACCGACCTTTGTCACCGACAGTCTCGCGGAAAAATTCCCCGACGATCTGACCGCCTACCTGTCCGAGCATGGAAAGGGGCGTATTTCCGCCTTCGCGGGCGCGTCCGGCGTGGGAAAATCCACCCTGATCAACCGTCTTTTCCCCGAGCTCGCCCTCGAAACGGGCAGAGTCAGCGAAAAGACCGAACGGGGTCGCCATACCACCCGAAAAGTGGAGCTTTTCCCCCTGCTTGGCGGCTATCTCGCCGATACTCCAGGGTTTACCATGCTGGATTTCAAGCGTTTCGACTTCCTGACCAAGGAAGATCTCCCCGATGCCTTCCCGGAATTCGAGCCCTTTCTGTACAACTGCCGCTATACCAAGTGCAGCCATACCAAGGAAGAGGGCTGCGCGATCCTTGCCGCCCTGCGGGAGGGGAAGATCGCGAAATCCCGCCACGAGAGCTATCTGGATCTCTACGATACCCTCAAAGACAAGCACGATTGGGACAAAAAGAAATAGCAAGATCCGCCCTTCCCGCATAGGATGGTATCAGACCGACCGGTCGGGAAAGGATTGGAAAAGCCATGAAAATCGTCACCGTCAGAGCAAAGGGAATTCTGCGTCCCATACTGAAAAAAATCTTCCATATTTCATGATACCTTTGCAAAATAGGGGCTGCCGTTTCGGCAGTCCCTCAAACTAAAAAACAGGACAAGGAGGGAATATTTATGATTTCGGTAGGAAAGGCATTGAAAAAAGGAAAAATCGGAAAGAGCCGTCCCACTTTTCTGTTGAAATCCGTCTGCGCCGGGCTTCTTTTTACGTTTGTCCTCTCTGCCTGCGCATCGGGCACGAATCCCGTCAGAAGTGATGACACGAAAGTATCTGATTCTGCGTTCGGGAGTACTGCGGCGTCGGGATCCGTTCAGAGTGATGGAACCGAAAATCCGTCTACAGAACCGACCCCAACCGCGCAGGGAGCGCTGCCGATCCTGTCGCTGACCACCGAAACGGGAGAGGACGTGGATCCCCGGGACGGGAACAAATATTACATCGGCGGGACTCTCTCGCTGTCGGGCTGTGATGAGACGGATGTCCGCACCGATCTGCCCCTACAGATTCGCGGGCGGGGGAACTATTCGTGGACAAGCTGCCCGAAGAAGTCCTATCGGATCAAGCTGGAAAACTCGGAAAAGCTGCTGGGGCTTGGGGAAGGAAAATCCAAGACGTGGTGTCTGCTTGCCAACTATGTGGATCAGTCGCTGATGCGCAATCAGCTATCCTTCCGGCTGGCAGAGGGGCTTTCGGGACTCGCTTGGTCGCCGGACGCCGCTTCAGTGGAACTTTGGCTCAACGGGGAGTACCGGGGGATCTATCTCCTGGTCGAGGCGATCAAAGTGGACGAGCATCGGGTGAACGTCACGGTGGATGACTCGGAAGATACGGGATTTCTCCTGCAAATGACCCACAACAGCGATGAAACCTACCGTTTCTCGGTTTTCGGCGTGAATTATGACGTGAAAAGCGATCTTTCCGTCGATTCTTCGACCGCCTCTCTCCAACTGGACGCCATCCGGTCGCGGGTGGAAGCGTGCTTTTTTGCGGTTCTCGGCGGGGACGAGGAAGAGGTGCGGGCGCTGATCGATCTGGACAGCCTGATCGACTGCTATCTCTTGGAGGAGTTCAACAAGAATCTGGACGTGGGCTGGGACAGCTTCTATCTTTCCTGCGACAAGGGCGGAAAGCTGACCTTCGGACCGGTCTGGGACTTCGATCTCGCCTTCGGAAACGCCAGCAGCAACGGAGCCTCTCTGCCCGAGGGGCTGTACGCGGCGGTGGACTTCGGAAACGATATTCACACGAATTATTGGTTTACCCTGCTATGCGAGCAGGATTGGTTCCTGCACGCGGTCGCCGATCGGTGGAGCGATCCGGCGGTGCAGACGCTGTTCGCAGGCGCGGGCGAGTATGTGCGGGAGCAGATGCAGCTTTACGGGGCACAGTACGAGAAAAATTTCGAGATCTGGGACATCTTTATCAACCGGGGTCCCGCCGCTCTGCGTGAGCTGGAAAGCTTCTGGGAACATGCGGAATATCTTGCCGACTGGGCGGATATGCGGATTGAATGGATGAATGAATTCATCGGCAGCGAAGCGTACTACATCGGGGAAGTCGGGTAGACTAGACTGTCAGATCTGAATGGTTGAATTAAAAATCTCTGCCATGAGAACATTGTTTCGTGGCAGAGTATTTTATTACAATGTATCAGCGGAGAGTAGCGCTTTGATAAATCCATAGGCGACAAATTCGGGTGAATTGTCGGTTTCTTCGTCGGCAAACGGGCAATTGATTTCCTCTCGGATGTTATCGTGTATGTATTCTAATCCATTTTCAAAATATAAAACTGATTGGCTATGCAGACTGCGAGGATTGATCAGTTCAATTATCCAATATGGGATGCTTTTTTGGTGTTCTTCTTGAGGAGAGCTGATCAATTCCTGCCATAATTCGTCGGATTTCTCCCGTATTTGTCGAATAGCCTCCTCTAGTGATGAGCAAACTTCTGTTTTGCACATTTTGTCGTCAAGCTCTGCGAAAACCGTTATCTTAAACTGTGTCATGCTGTTTGTTAGACTCCTTTCATTTTTCTTTTCATCTGGTAGAGAGATGTCAAAGGGTATTCTTCGTTCCCTGCATACTTTTTTTGCAAAAATTGTGATTGCTGTGGACATATTCATGCCGAGTTCATCGCAAATATAGTCGAAATTGCGTTTTAATATTTCGTCCATTCGAATATTGATTATTGTCTGTGACATATCGCTTATCCTCCTTTGTATGCATAATTATAATACAATGTATGTATTTTGTCAATACAAAATATAATATGATTTACTATTTGTTTACAAATTGATGTGTAATTATATCAAAAGAATAAATTTGAAAAGAAATTTTTGAAGAAAAAATATAAAAAATTCCGAAAAACCACTTGACAAACGGGAATGAATGTGCTATAATAACAACCGTCGCAAGTGCGACATCAAAATGCTGGTGTGGCTCAATGGCAGAGCAGCTGATTTGTAATCAGCAGGTTGAT
>CAYOON010000161.1:0-4973 GCA_964405595.1 uncultured Lachnospiraceae bacterium
GGAGTCGGTCAGCATTCCGAGGAATCTTCCCAGATGCCCGTATTCGGCGATGGTCTCGATCTGCTCCCGGATGCCCCGCTTGTGATCGCAGAACCACCATGCGGCACCCATCCGAACCTTCGGATAGGATCCTGCCACCGACGCAGCGGCGGGAACCATGGCGGGATTGAGACAGTAGACCACCGTCTCGGGGAGCCCCACGGGACTGTCGGTGTGGATGGCGTCAAGGAAGGCAGTCAGCGCGGAGACGGGGATCACGTCGCCTGCGCAGTCACCGCCGGCATCTCTGCCGCAGCGCTCGAACAGACGGCTGTTGACATTTCTCGCGACGGCAAGATGCAGCTGCATGACCAACCCCCGCTTGGCGTATTCCACGGCGCAGAAGCGCATGACGTGATCGAGGAAGGCAAGGAAGGACAGATCGTCCACATCCTCCCCGGAAAGCACCGTTTCAAGGGCGCTCTCGGCGGTGTCCCGCTCCCGGAGAACGATGGGAAAATAGGGGATACCCACATCGGTGAACTTGCAGCCGTGGGCGACAAAGTAGTCCAGACGGTCGCAGATCGCCTTCTCCAGATCGGACAGACTTTCGATTGGATAGCCGCAGACATTCGCCAGCTTCGTCAGATAATCGGCGTATCCGGGGGCGTTTATCATCAGCAGATTGTCGATCCGGAAGGAGGGAACTACCTTCACGGGGAATGTGGGATCGGCGGCGATTTTCTCGTGCCAGTTCAGATCGTCGCAGACGTCGTCGGTGGTGGCGATGTAGCGCACGCCCGAATCCAGAATCAGCTTCCGGGGGGATAGCTTTTCGACGGCGATCTTCTTGTCGGCGGCGGCGCGGATGGCGGGAGCACTCTCTGCGGTCAGCGGATCGGCGATGCCGAAATAGCGATCCAGCTCCATGGCCGTCCAATGATAGAGGGGATTGCCGATGGCTGTTTCCACCGAGGCAGCATAGGCGTCGAATTTATCGTCCCAGCCGGCTCTTCCGGTAATCTTCTCCTCGGGAATGCCGAATGCCCGCATGAGCCGCCACTTGTAGTGATCGCCCGACAGCCAGATCTCGCCGATGCTCTCAAAAGGCCGATCTTCGTAGATCTCCTTTGGGGAAAGATGGCAGTGATAGTCGCAGATGGGCAGGTCTTTGACCTTTTCGTAAAGCTTTTTTCCGAATGTATTTCGGATCAGATAGGACTGTTGCATGGTATGCCTCCCGAATCAAATCAGATGAAAATATTATATCACGTCCGGTAAAAAATGTCAACAAATTCGGAAAAGTCTAGCGGATTTTCCAATAAATAAGCCAAATGTAGAAAAGTTTACAATAACCCATTGACCGGAAGAGAAAATGGGTGTATAATAGCATCAATCAAGCAACTTTGAAAGGACGATCAGCGAATATGAAAGACGAAACCAAATGCCTGCATGCGGGTTACACTCCGAAAAACGGCGAACCTCGCGTTCTGCCTATCGTGCAGTCCACTACCTATGTATACGACTCCGCCGCCGAGGTCGCGGCGATCTTCGACGACCCCACCAAGGGACTCTGCTACTCCCGCTTCGGCAATCCTACCGTCATGGCGGTAGAAGAGAAGATCAACGCTTTGGAGGGCGGCGTGGGCGCCATGTGTACCACCTCCGGACAGGCTGCCACCCTGCTTTCGATCCTGAACATCTGTAAGGCGGGCGACAGCATCGTCGCAACGCCCGAAATCTACGGCGGAAGCATCAATCTGCTCTCCTTCACCCTGAAAAAGCTGGGTATCGAGTGCATCTATATCGACAAGCGCTCCACCGATGACGAGATCCGGGCGGCGTTCAAGGAGAATACCAAGCTGGTCTTCGGCGAAACGATCGCCAATCCGGCACTGACGGTCTTTGACATCGAACGGTTCGCCAATATCGCGCATTCCATGGGCGTTCCGCTGATCGTGGACAATACCTTCGCTACCCCGATTCTCTGCAAGCCCTTCGAGTTCGGTGCGGATATTGTGATCCACTCCACCAGCAAGTATATGGACGGTCACGCTTTGCAGGTTGGCGGCGTGATTGTGGACAGCGGTAAATTCGACTGGACGAACGGGAAGTTTCCCGAGCTGACCGAGCCCGACGAGTCCTATCACGGTATCTCCTATACCGAGAGCTACGGGAAGATGGCGTATATTATCAAGGCAAGAATGCAGCTTATGCGCGATTTCGGCGTTTATCCGGCCGCCCACTCCGCCTTCCTGCTTAATCTGGGTCTGGAAACCCTGCCCGTGCGGATGAAGCAGTACTGCGAAAACGCCATGCGGGTGGCAGAGTATCTGGAGGCGTCTCCCTATGTGGAGAAGGTGCTCTATCCGGGTCTTGAATCGGACGAGAATCACGAGCTGGCAAAGAAGTATCTGAAAGGATGCTCGGGCGTGATTTCCTTCATTATTAAAGGCGGCAGAACTGCTGCGGCAAAGTTTATGGACGGGCTGCATCTTGCCTCGAACGAGGTACACGTTGCCGACATCCGAACCTGCGTGCTGCATCCCGCCAGCGAGACCCATCGGCAGCTTACCGACGAGCAGCTTGCCGCCGCCGGTATTAACGGCGGTATGGTTCGCTTCTCGGTGGGACTGGAGAATGTGGACGACATCCTTGCCGATCTGGACGCTGCGCTGAAAGCCGTCGGAGCGTAAAAGGATGGCGGATGATCGCTTCACGTTCCGGAAAAGCGGTTTGACGACTTCGACAGTTCAATACCAATAAAGTAAGAAAGCCTCCCCTTTTCGGGAAGGCTTTCTTGTTTAATAAGATTTAGTTGGGCAGAGTTTCAACCAGCTTGCAGATTGCAAGGTTCATGGTGTTGAAATCGCCGTCGGTGCTGTTGTACCAGCTCAATGCGCCGAGACGTACGCCGGACTCCTCGCAGTCGTTGTACTGGAAGTCCATCGCGATGAATCTGTTAGCCGCGAGATCAAAATCGGTGAACTTGTAGCTGAACTCGATGGTCATGCCGTCCTTGGTCTTGTTGTAGGCGGAATGTGCGTTCATTTCAGCGCCGGTGTCGCCTCTGCGGGGCAGCATTTCCAGCTCGGGGCTGATCAGCGCGAACTGATATGCGCCGTAGCCGTAGGCGTCGGCAGTGGTAGCGACGAGCTCTACATCTTCGGCGATGTAAAGGTAGATACCGTCGTTGTTATAGTCGCCGAGAGCACCGCCGTTGAAGATCTGCGTATCCTGGATTTCAAACAGGAAGTAAATGGCGTCCTCGTCCCACATTGCGCTTACTTCAACAACTGTATCGAGGCTGGGATTATCCTTCTTTACCAGCTCCAGCTTAACCGTCTGCGCTTTGTTCCATGCCTCGTCCTTCTCGCCGTCGATCTCTGCTTTGCCCTTGACAACGAAATATTCTACCTCATCATTGGAGAACATGGGAGCAGAAATTTCAGATCCGGGATTGGAGGGACCGGGATTGGTAGGACCGGGGTTGGATGCGCCAGGATTGGAGGGAGCAGGTGTGGAGGAGTCGGGCGTGTTGCTGCTCTGGGAGTTCGAAGAAGCGGGGGTGGAGTTATCGGACTTTGCGGAAGTGTCGGCAGTATCCTCACCGCAGGCTGCAAATGTGAGGACAAGCGAAGCCAGAAGAGTCAGTGCAAGAATTTTCTTTTTCATACTATCATTCCTTTCTAGTTGTTGAAAATCACTTGACCGTTTTCGAAGCGAATGAACTGTTGACAAAAAGCTGTCAAATATTCATGCTTTCGTAACAAATTAACTCTGATTTTCGACACAAGTATAGCATATAATGAAGGCATTGTCAAGCAATTTTAAAATTTCCGTAGCTTTTTCCAATGGAAAGGGAGAAAAGTTTTACATTTTTTCAATTCATCCGCGGGACTTATCTGACCTGCGGCGACTGTAGAAAGGCATAGAAATCAGAATGACCAGACTGTCCCGATTCATCGTTGATCACAAGAAATCCGTGATGCTCCTTTTCGCTGTGCTGATCGTCTACTGCGTATACGGCATGGGGCTTGTGGAGATCGAATACAGCATCACCGCCTATCTGCCGAAGGATACCGATACACGCATGGCGATCGACATCATGGACGAGGAATTCGTCACATACAGCTCCGCCAAGCTGATGGTTCGAAACGTCTCCTACGAGGAAGCAAAATCCCTCTGTGACGAGATCGCCGAATACGACGGCGTCAAGAGTTTTGACTTCCACAATACCCCCGACTATTACAGTCAGTCCTGCGCGCTCTTTCAGATCAGCTTCGAGGGAGACGGGGACGATCCCCTTACGGCTGACGCCTACAATAAAATAGTCGATCGGCTGTCGGGTTACGATCTTCTGATTGAGTCCTCACCTATCGATACATACGCCGAGGATTTGCAGAGCGACGTGAACTTCGTTCTGATGCTGGCGGTGATCGTCATCGTGCTGGTGCTGCTCTTCACCTCCGAGAGCTTTGCCGATGTGGGAGTTTTCCTGTGTACCTTTTTGGTGGCGGCGCTTCTCAATATGGGTACCAACTACTGGTTCGGTACGATTTCCTTTATCTCCAACTCGGTCTGCTCCATTTTGCAGCTGGCGCTTGCCATCGACTACTCCATTATCCTGAGCCACCGTTTCGCGGAGGAGAAGGAACACAACGGCGGGGACGCCCACGAGGCCATCGTACAGGCGCTTGCCAAGGCGATTCCCGAAATCTCGGGCTCGTCGCTGACCACCATCGCTGGGCTTCTGGCATTGACTACCATGACCCTGCGGCTGGGTGCCGATCTGGGTATGGTGCTGGCAAAATCCATCGTTTGCAGCATGGTGTCGGTGTTCCTGTTCATGCCCTGCATCATCCTGTCGGCAAGCAAGCTGATCGACCGTTTCCGCCATCCGACGCTGGTTCCCTCCATCCGGGCGGTGGGGCGATTCGACGTCCGCACCCGATTCGTGCTGCCGATTCTCTTTCTCGTACTGGTTTCGGTCT
>CAYOON010000162.1:0-4945 GCA_964405595.1 uncultured Lachnospiraceae bacterium
GCTGTAAAGCCCTATCGCAAGGGCAGAGGTATCGGATCAGGAAACGGTAAGACTGCCGGAAAGGGCCATAAGGGTCAGAACGCGCGCTCCGGCGGCGGTGTACGTCCCGGCTTTGAGGGCGGTCAGATCCCGCTGTACAGAAGACTTCCCAAGAGAGGTTTCTGTAACGAAAGATTTGCTACCGTATACAGCATCATCAACGTGGATGCGCTGAACAAGTTTGAAGACGGCGCAGTCGTTGATCTTGAGATCCTGCTTGACGCAGGAATCCTCAGCAAGGCGAACGACGGTCTCAAGGTTCTCGGCCGTGGCGAAATCACTAAGAAAGTAACCGTAAAGGCGAAGGTCTTCTCCGCATCCGCGAAGGCAAAGATCGAAGCTGCCGGTGGAACTGTTGAGGTGGTTTGAGTGAAGCAAGCAATTTCAAAGGTCAGAGACATCTGGAGCGCAGTTGATATTCGGAAGAAGATCCTGTTCACCGTGATGATCGTGCTGATTTACCAGTTCGGATCGACGATTCCCGTACCGTTTGTAAGCCCTGCCATGCAGGAAACCTTCAATACGCTGTACGGCGACTCGATTCTGGAATACCTGAATCTGCTTTCGGGCTCCGCTCTCTCGCAGGCAACGCTCTTCGCACTGGGTATCTCTCCTTACATCACCGCGTCCATCGTAATCCAGCTTTTGACGGTTGCGATTCCGAGATGGCAGCGGATGTCCAAGGAAGAGGACGGTAAGAAGAAGCTCACCCAGTATACCCGTATCGCTACCATGATTCTGGCGCTGATCACGGCGTATGCTTACTACAACATCATCAAGAACGCGGGAATGCTGAACGCCTACGCAGGCGAGCACAGCGTATTCTGCGCACTGGTGATCATCGCCTGCTTCGTCGCAGGTACCTCGCTGGTCATGTGGCTCGGTGAGAAGATCAACGATCACGGTATCGGAAACGGTATCTCCATGATTCTGTTTGCTAACATTATTTCCGGTTTCTTCGGAAATATCGGCAGAATCTGGGCACTGTTCACCAACTGGGGCGTTGCAACCGCGATCGCCGTTGTCGGCGTGGTTGGCATCCTGGCGATCATCGTCTTCATCGTGTTCGTTACCAACAGTGAAAGAAGAATTCCCGTTCAGTACTCCAAGAGAGTGGTCGGCAGAAAGATGTACGGCGGACAGAATACCAATCTGCCCCTGAAGCTGAACATGAACGGCGTTATGCCGGTCATCTTCTCCTCGTCCATCGTATCGCTGCCCGCTACGATCTGCGCGCTCTGCGGCGTAACGAAGGACAGCACCGGATTCTGGGGCGGCGTGTACAGAGCATTCAGCCCCACATCCCCCCTGTATATCGTTCTGTATATCATTCTGATCATTGCATTCGGTTATTTCTATACCATGATCACCTTCGATCCGATCGAGGTAGCGAACAACCTGAAGCGCAACGGCGGAACGATCCTGGGTATGCGTCCCGGCGCGCCCACCGCGGAATATATCAAGAAGATCCTTAACCGGATCACGCTGATCGGCTCGATCTTCCTGATCGTGGTAGCGGGAATCCCGTTGCTCATCAACGCGATTGCCAACGTACTGCCGGCAACTTGGGGACTTTCGAACATCACCGGTCTCGCGTTCGGCGGCACCTCGCTGCTGATCGTCATCGGTGTCGTACTGGAAACCTACCGTGACATTGAGGCTCAGATGTCCATGCGTCACTACAAGGGCTTCCTGCAGTAATATCATCCCGCTGAATCAGAGAGGAGAGTATATTATGAAGATTATGTTTTTAGGCGCCCCCGGCGCAGGTAAGGGTACACAGGCGGAGAACGCGGCGAAGGTCTATGACATTCCCGCAATCTCCACCGGCGCGATCATCCGCGAAGCCATCAAGAACGGCACCGAGATGGGTAAGGCTGCAAAGTCCTACACCGACAGCGGCGCGCTCGTTCCCGATGAAGTCGTAATCGGCATCATTAAGGAAAGACTGGCAGAGGATGACTGCAAAAAGGGATTCATCCTGGACGGCTTCCCCCGCACCGTGGCACAGGCCGAAGCGCTGGATGCCATGGGCATCGAGATGGATGTGGTTGTCTCTATCGAGGTTGCCGACGAGGCAATCGTAGAGAGAATGAGCGGACGCCGCGTCTGCGATAAGTGCGGTGCCAGCTACCACACCAAGTATAAGCCTTCGAAGGACGGCGAGACCTGCGACAACGACGGAACCGTGCTTACCCAGCGTAAGGACGACCATCCCGATGTCGTGCTCAGCCGACTGAAGACTTATCATGAGCTTACCGAACCGCTGAAGGACTACTACCAGTCCAAAGGCAAACTCAAGATCGTTGTCGGACAGGAAGAGGTTTCGGATACCACGAAGCTGACCATTGCCGCCATCGATTCCGCGAAGTAATATACCGGTAAGAGAATGATTTCACTCAAAAGCGAAAAACAGATCGAATCTATGAAAAAAGCAGGCCGTATCACAGGCGAAGCACTCAACGTCGCCCGTGATGCGATCCGCCCGGGGATGACCACGAAGCATCTGGACGACCTGATCCGCCACTACTTCGAAAAGTGCGGCGCGAAACCGGGTTTTCTCGGATACGGCGGTTTTCCCGGCGCTGCCTGTATCAGTGTCAACAATCAGATCATTCACGGAATCCCGTCCGCCAAGGTCGTCTTGCAGGAAGGGGACATCGTGAAGGTGGATACCGGTGCCTATATCGACGGTTTCTACGGCGATGCGGCACGGACCTTTCCGGTGGGGAAGGTCAGCGAGGAAGCCGAAAAGCTGATCCGGATCACGGAAGAGTGCTTCTGGAAGGGCTTTGACCAGATCAAGGAGGGCAACCGACTTGGCGATGTGGGTTACGCCATCCAGTCGCATGCCGAGCAGAACGGTTTTTCGGTGGTACGAAAGTATGTCGGACACGGTGTCGGACACGATTTGCACGAGTCACCCGACGTTCCCAACTACGGAACGCCCGGCAGGGGACAGCGACTGATCCCCGGCATGGTGATTGCCGTCGAACCCATGATCAACGCGGGAAGCCCGGGTATCCGGGAATTGCCCGACGGTTGGACGGTCACGACGGAGGACGGCAAGCTGTCCGCGCACTACGAGAACACGGTGGCGATCACGCCGGACGGTGTGATCCTGCTGACGAAATTTGATTGATGAGGAGGGATTCTTCTGTCGAAAAGCGATGTTGTAGAATTTGAGGGAGTCGTTGTAGAGGCATTGCCCAATGCGAACTTCAAGGTAAAGCTGTCCAACGGTCACGAGATCACGGCGCATCTTTCCGGGAAGCTCCGCATGAACTACATCTGGATTCTCCCCGGTGACAAGGTCACCGTTGAGGTGTCGATATACGATCTGACCAAGGGTCGTATTACCTGGCGTTCGAAATAAGAAAGGAATGGTGTATAATGAAGGTTAAACCGTCCGTAAAGAAGATTTGCGATAAATGCAAGATCATTAAGCGCAAGGGCACTGTAATGGTCATTTGCGAAAACCCCAGACACAAGCAGAGACAGGGTTAATTATTAGGAATTGAGGTGAAATGAATTGGCTCGTATAGCAGGTGTAGATATTCCGAATAACAAGCGCATCGAGATTGCTCTTACCTATATCTACGGTATCGGCAAAACCAGCGCGAACAATATTCTCGCAGCAACCGGAATCGACCCCAACACCCGTGCAAAAGATCTGACCGACGCGGACATCGCAAAGCTCCGTGACGAGATCGAAGAGAACTACAAGGTCGAGGGTGACCTCCGCCGTGACGTGGGTCTGGACATCAAGAGAATGATCGAGATCAACTGTTACAGAGGCATCCGTCACAGAAAGGGTCTGCCTGTCCGCGGACAGAGAACCAAGACCAACGCGAGAACCCGTAAAGGTCCCGCCAAGACGATTGCGAATAAGAAGAAGTAAAGGAGTGAGTAAGGCAGATGGCAGCAAATAATGCGAAGAAAGCTGTAGTGAGAAAGCGGAGAGAGCGCAAGAACATCGAAAAGGGTGCGGCGCACATCCGTTCCACTTATAACAACACCATCATTACGATCACCGACCTGAACGGCAACGCTGTATCGTGGGCTTCGGCAGGCGAGCTGGGCTTCAGAGGCTCCAGAAAGTCTACCCCCTTTGCAGCACAGTCGGCAGCGGAGACCGCAGCAAAAATTGCCATTGAGCATGGTATGAAGACCGTTGAAGTATTCGTCAAGGGCCCCGGATCCGGACGTGAGTCGGCAATCCGCGCGCTTCAGGCGACCGGTCTGGAAGTTACGCTGATCAAGGACGTAACGCCCATCCCTCACAATGGCTGCAGACCGCCTAAGAGAAGACGCGTCTGATTATTACGAAAAGGAGGAAATACAACCATGGCAAGATATATCGGACCTTCGTGCAAGCTTTGCCGCAGAGAAGGAAAGAAGCTCTTTCTGAAGGGCGACAGATGCCTGTCCGGCAAGTGTGCAATCGACCGCAGACCTACCGCTCCCGGTCAGCACGGCGCATCTACCAAGAAACTGAAGGAATACGGAATGCAGCTTCGTGAGAAGCAGACTGCCAGAAGATACTACGGCGTACTGGAGAAGCAGTTCCGCGCATACTTCGAGATGGCAGACAATATGGAGGGTGTAACCGGTGAGAACCTGCTCAGCATTCTCGAGACCCGTTTTGATAACGCGGTATACAGAATGGGCATGGCTCCCAGCAGAAACGAGGCTCGTCAGCTGGTTCTGCACGCACACTTCAGACTGAACGGCAAGAAAGCGAACATTCCTTCTATCCTTCTGAAAGTCGGCGACGTGATTTCGATCAGAGAGGAAAGCAAGTCTTCTCCCAGAATCAAGCAGCTGCTGGAAGCGATGGAAAGCACCGTAGCTCCCAAGTGGCTTGAGGTTGACAAGGCTAATTGCACCGCAAAAGTGATCGCTC
>CAYOON010000163.1:0-4926 GCA_964405595.1 uncultured Lachnospiraceae bacterium
GCGTTCAACGCGCTTCCCGCCTCCATCAGCGACGATATGTGGACGCACCAGTATGTGCAGATGAGCAATCAGATCGCCTGCGAAAGATTCCCGGGGAAATCGCTCTTCCGAACTAACGGATCGGACGCCCATCTGTTCGGATTGGAGCCGAATTTCGGCTGCTGTACGGCGAATTTCAATCAGGGCTGGCCGAAATTCGCGCTGTCCGCATTTCTGCATAACGAAAACACGGTTATCAGCAGCATCCCCATGCCGTCCGAACTGAAAACGGACGATAAACAGATCGTTCTGGAGACGAATTACCCCTTCGAAAACAGCTTTACCTACACCGTAAAGTCCGGGACGGATTTTACATTCCGGATCCGGATTCCCTCGTTTGCGAAAAATCTCAAGGTAAACGGCAGGATAGCCGACGGCGAAAGTATCGACGGAGAGGAACTAGCATTCTGGATCAAAGCGGGAGATTGCCGTCAGATCGTCCTTACGTTCGATGCCGATCCCTGCTTCGAAAACAGACCGTACGGTTTGCATACGGCTAAATGTGGATCGCTGGTATTTTCCCTCCCCATCCGGTACGAGAAGAGAATGCACGAGTATCAGCAGGGCGGAGTGGAGCGGAAATACCCCTATTGTGACTACGAGTACCTGCCGCTTTCCGATTGGAACTACGCCTATAGCGGTGAGGCGCTCACCCTCGAAAAGAGGGCAGCCGGCGATATTCCGTTCTCGAGCGAGCAGCCGCCGGTAGTTCTGCGGGCGACTGCGCAGAAAATCGACTGGGGACTGGAGGACGGTTACGAAACCGTTTGCGCGAAAATACCGAATTCGGCAGAGCCGCTCTCCGACCGGGAGGAAATCCTGCTTTATCCCTACGGCTGCGCAAAGCTCCGCATGACAGAGCTGCCGTTTGTGAAAGAAGTTAAAGCAGATTCGTGATTTTTGAATAAAAAAGCGGGAAAATTTACTTGCATTTTTGTCAGCAGTATGCTATAATAAATATAATTGTCAGAAAAACCTCGATAATCAAAAAAACTGGAAAGGTTTGTATTCTATGAAAAAATCTGTACGTTTCATCGCAGGTGCATGCGCTACGCTGCTGGCACTCACCCCGCTTTCGCTGATGGGACCCTTTACGGTATTTGCCGAAAAGGAAAAGACGATCCCCGACCGGGTTCTCTTTTCGTCCTCCTTCGAATCGACCGATCCTGCCCCCAAGGATTCGACCTCGGATGGCGGATACTATAAGAACATTCAGGCGGTCGAGCGAGAGATGGCCGGGCTTGCGGGCGAGTTCACCGCCGATGTTCTGACCGACAAGCTTCAGGGCAGCACCGACTTCAAGAGCGGAGAATCCAAAAGGATGCTCTTCGATATGGCGCCTGGAACCAAGTTCTTGACCGAAACCAAGCCCTCGACAGGGAAGCCCGTCTGGGTGAGCTTCGAGTTTGCTACCCCCATGAAGGTCGGCGTCTACAGCCTCACCTCCGCCAACGATGAGGATAGCCGCGATCCTAAGGCGTGGACGCTCTATGGCTCCACCGACGGCAAGAACTATACCGCGATCGACAGCCGATCCGGACAGAAATTCGATGGAAGAGGAAAGTCTGTCACCTATACCGTCGAAAAACCCACCGAATATCGCTACTATAAGTTCGAAATCACCGAAAACAACGGGGGCGCAATGACCCAGCTCGCCGATCTGTGTCCGGCAACCGGAGAGGGGAGCATCGACACGAAACCGCAGGAGTCGCCCCTTGCCTCCAAGGTCGGCAACGGCGCCGATTCCTCGTGGAACCTGTCGGGCGCGTTCGACGGCAGACGGGCACTCACCGTCTACGGCGAGCAGACCGGCAAAAAGGAAACCTACGCCCGCAACCTCCTTTACTCGGGACTGAATATCCCGGTCACGAAGAACACGAGATTCAGCTACGTCCATTTTCCGGCTCTCTATAACGGGTCGACCTATGATTTCGACTACACCTCAATGTTTTTCAGCCTCGATGTGAAGTTTACCGACGGCAGCTACCTCTCTGACCTTTCGGCACTCGATCAGAACGGGTTCGGCATGGATCCGATCTCCAAGGGTGAGTCGGACGCCCTCTTTACCATGCAGTGGAACTACATCGAGACCTGTCTCGGCGACGTGGCGGAAGGGAAGACCATCGACAGCCTGTACGTCTATTTCAGAATGGACGAGACCACGTCGGCAAAGAAGTTCCTTGCCTACTTTGACGATCTGGTGATCGAGGATAAGGCGCCCGTCAGCTACGAGCACCTCTCCGACTACATCGTTACCACCAGAGGTACCAACTGTACCACCGCCTTTTCCCGAGGGCTCACCACGCCCTTTTGCGCAATGCCCAACGGATTCAACTTCTACACCCCTGTCACCGAGGTGGGCAGCAACCAACCCTATCACTATCAGAACCGGGTGATCAGCCACTTCAGTGTCTCTCACGTCCCCTCCACCTGGACGGGCGACTACGGAACATGGCAGTTCATGGCGAATACCTCGGTAAACCCCGATACGATGACCGACTCGTCGATCTCCTCCTCGAATACCGGCGCTTCCTTTGATCACGCAAACGAGATTGCCAAGGCACACTACTATAGCGTTACCTTCAATGAGGGCAGCGCAGCGTCCGGCGTGAAGGTCGAGATGACCCCGACGGTGCACGGCGTCTATGTCCGCTTCACCTTCCCCGAGGACGCCGAGAACGTGAACGTGATCTTCGACTGCGTCCGCGGAGGCGGCAGCGTGTCGGTTGATGCCGACGGAAAGCTGTCGGCGGTCAGCAAGCATACCGATCGCGGCTCGTCCAATCTGCGGGTAAGCGGCGGGTTCGATCAGACGCCCCTGTCGGTCAAGACCGCGTCGAACGGCAAGAACGCCCTCGTCACCTTCCCGAAGGGGACGAAGGAGGTCACGCTGAAGTTTGCTACATCCTTTCTGTCCGCTACACAGGCGGCGCACAATCTTGAGCTTGAGATTCCCGACGGCGAGACCTTCGATTCGATTTTCGCCAAGGCGCAGGCGGCATGGGACGAGAAGTGCGGCATCATTGAGCTGGAGGGCGCGTCCTATACGCAGATGACCACCTTCTACTCCAATCTGTATCGCCTTTATTCCTACCCCAATCTCTATAGCGAGAACGAGGGCACCAATGAAAATCCCAAGTGGGTCTACGCCAGCCCCTACAATAATGGCAAGAAGACAGAGGGCAAGCTCTACGTCAATAACGGCTTCTGGGATACCTATCGTACAGCGTGGGCGGCGTACGCCCTGCTGACGCCTACGCTGGACGGCGAGCTGCTGGACGGTATTCTCACCCATTATAAGGACAATGGTTGGATTCCCCGTTGGGTTGCCCCCGGCGGTACCAACTCGATGATCGGCACCAGCTCGGATATTATCTTCGCCGACGCTTATGTCAAGGGGATCAAGTTCGATTGGCAGGCTGCCTACGAATCCATGCTCCGAAACGCTTCCACGGTGTCGTCCAATACCGCAAACGGCGGCAGAGAAGAGAACAATACCGCCCCCTTCATCGGATACGTCTCCAACGCGACGGGCGCCGGCTTCTCCTGGTCGATGGAGGACTATATCTCCGACTACTGCATCGGCGTCATGTCCGAAAAACTGGGCAACAAGTCGGAGGCGTGGTATTACTATAACCGCGCGAAATTCTACACGATTCTGTTCAATACATCGGTAGGCTTCTTCATGGGCAAGAACGCCGCCGGAAATTGGTCGTCCGATGGGGGATACAATCCCGCAAACTGGTGGGGCGATTACACCGAGACCAACGGCTGGACCATGGCATTCGCCCCTGTCTTCGACGGAAACGGTCTTGCCGGCATCTACGGCGGAAAGAAGGAGCTCGCCGCCAAATTGGACGCCTACTTTGATAACAGCATCTCTGCCATGAAGCAGGTTCAGTCGGGCTCTATTCACGAGATGGTGGAGGCAAGAGAGGTTCGCCTCGGACAGTACGGACACTCCAATCAGCCCGCCCACGCCATCCCTTACCTGTATGCCTACGCCGATCAGCCCTACAAGACTCAGGCGCTGGTACGCGATATTCTGAACCGCCTGTATGTCGGCTCCGAGATCGGGCAGGGCTACTGCGGCGACGAGGATAACGGCGAGATGTCGGGCTGGTATATCCTGTCGGCACTGGGCTTCTATCCCCAGAACATGGGCAGCGGTCAGTATATCATCGGATCGCCGCTGTTTGATAAGGCGACCGTCCATCTGGAAGGCGGCAAGGATCTGGTGATCGTCGCCGAGAACAATTCGGCGAAGAACGTCTATATTCAGTCGGCAACCCTGAACGGTCAGGCGTTCGATCAGTGCTATATCGACCATGCTACGCTGGCGGAGGGCGGAACCTTTGTCTTCAAGATGGGCGATACGCCCTCGAATTTCGGCGTGGACAGCGATCCGATGTCGCTGACGCCCACGGTGGAGAAGGCGAAGCGTACCAACGATCTGGTAACGACCGGCAGACGTGGCGTCTCGCAGAAGGAAGCAGGCTTTGATCCGAACTCGGCAGGTGTGTATCTTGTGAATATCACCGGAGCCAAGAATCTCTTTGATGATAACAGTACCACGGTTGCAACGCTTACCGCTAAATCGGAAATCTACTGGTCGTCGAAAACCCCGACCGCTCTGAAAGCGATTACCATCACCGGTGACGAAAGAGCGGCGAGGAGTCCGAAGTCATTCGTGTTGGAGGCCTCCAATGACGGCGTTCTGTGGAAGGAGATTGCCGCCGAAAGTTCGCTGAAATTCAGCTGGGCATCCTATGTGCGTCCCTTCGTCATTCCCGAGGAGAACGCGGGCGTCTATCGGTACTACCGTCTGACCTTCCCGTCGGGCGGCAATGTAGGCGAGATCGAGTTCCTCGGCAATACGGCAGACGG
>CAYOON010000164.1:0-4923 GCA_964405595.1 uncultured Lachnospiraceae bacterium
TGGCTTCAGATCAATTACGGCAAGGAAGTCACCTTCGACCGCATCAAGGTGTACGAGGACAAGAATCCCGAGGTACAGCGGGTTACGGCCTTTGACGTGCAGTACTGGGACGGCAGCGGATGGAAAACCGCCGCTTCCGGTAAAACCATCACCGACTCCGGCGCCGAGCTGACCTTCGAGCCGGTGAAAGCGCAGTTCGTCCGTCTGGTTTTGCGTAAGATTACTACCGACAGCGCCAGTATCTCCGAGTTTGAGGTGTATAACGGGGACAGCAAGCTGGCGATTCCCGAAAGCGCTCCCGCAGTCTATGATCCCGGTTACTATGCTTCCTCGATTTACGACAACGGATATACCGCCGATAAGGCATTCGACGGCGATCCCGCAACCCGGTGGAATGCGGAAAAATTCTCCACTGCCAATCAATGGCTGTTGATTTCCTACGGCAAGGAGGTTCGCATTGATTCGGTCGAGATTTCCGAGGCGTTCGACCGCGTTACCTCCTACAGTCTGGAGTATTGGGAAGGCGGTCAGTGGAAGCGCTGCGCGTCGGGACAAAGGATCGGCAGCTCGCTGAAGCCGACCTTCGATCCGGTCACCACCACCATGCTGCGGCTGGTTGTCTCCACGAACACCGAATCGCCCTCCATCAGCGAATTCGCGACCTACAACGGTTCGACCAAGCAGGTGCCCGATAACAGCGGCGCCCCTGTCGGATCCTATATCGAATACACCATCCCCGCAAATAAGACCGGAAGCTGGAAAATCATGGGATTTCTGTCGGTGGTAGACGGCACCGCCGGTATGGACTATTTAAGCGAAGAGGCGGTTGCCGGCTATATTGAGATTACCCATGAGGCCTACTATCAGCGTTTCAAGAAATATTTCGAAAACGGAACCATCACCACCTCCTTCTACGACGAGCCTGCCTTCTATCCTTGGCCCGGCGTGACCGATTACGGCGTAGAGGGCTCCAGAATGTGGACCGACGATTTCAATGAATTCTTTGCCTCCCTCTATGACGGCGAGAATCCCGCGCTGCTCTATCCCGCGCTCTGGTACGACATCGGCGAGGATTCTGCCGCGGCGAGGGATAAGCTGATGGGAACCCGCAGCGAAATGTTCGCCAAGAACTATCTGGGGCAGATCAACGACTGGTGTGAGGCGCACGGGATCCGGCTGATGGGACATATGCTTCTGGAAGAGGCGGTCAATCCCATTCCGCTGGAGGGCGATCTGATGCTCTGCTTCAAGTATCAGGCGATCCCCGGCGTGGATCTGATCGGTAACTACGGCTATTCGCAGGAAGCTTATAAGATCGTTTCTTCGGTTGCCTATAACTGGGATAAGACGCTGGTCATGTGCGAGGCCTTCGGCGCTATGGGCGAGGGAATCTCTTCCGACATCCTTTACAAGAGTACCATCGACCTGCATGCCAAGGGCATCAACCTGATCGTACCCCACGCGGTTTGGTATGATAACACCAAAAACGTGGTTTACCCGCCCGAGCTGTCCTACCGGAACCCCAATTATGCAAAAATGCTTTCGAAGTACAACACCTACGAGGCGCGGCTTGCTTCCATTCTCCAGCGGGAGGGACTTCATGTGGCCGATATTGCGCTGCTCTATCCCATCGACGATCTAGAAACGCAGTACACCTTCGATATGGATCGGAACGCGCCGTCTTACGCCAACTATATGCAGGTGGGCGAGTATCTCTCCCTCACCGCCCGCCGCGACTTTACCTATATACATCCCGAAGTGCTGGATCACTGCACCGCGGAAAACGGATTGCTTACGATGCCCAATCAGGTGAACAAGGAGCAATTCCGTGTGGTCATCCTTCCGTCCATGCGTTCGATCAGCCTCTCCAATCTGGAGAAGATCTATGCCTTCTGGCAGAGCGGCGGATCGGTGATCTCGGTGGGAACACTGCCGACCAAGGGTACGTCCGCTTCGGAGAACGCCCGTGTGAAGGAAATCCTGACCGAAATGTTCGGCGCCGATCCCGCGGGGGTTACCGGTACGGTGGAGAAGATCACCGATTCCGGAAAGGCGTTCCATGTGAACAATCCGGACGGCCTGTCGGATGTTCTGGATAAGGCGCTGTCCGTCTGGGATGTTGTATTGACTCCCTCGAACGCGAGACTGTCCGGCGGGAACCTTTCCTACATCCATAAGGTCGTAGAAGGACGCAATCTGTACTATATCGGCAACTCGTCCGATCGTGCGGTGAAAACGACGCTAACCCTCCGGGGTGAGTTCCGCTCGCTGGAGCTGTGGGACCCCGCAACCGGTCAGCGGCAGGCTGTGGACGTCACAGTGGAGAACGGCGCTACGACGATCACGCTGAATCTGCCCAAGGTCTCTTCGTTCTTCCTTGTTGAGAGCGCGAAGACATCGGAGTGAGCGCAATTCAAAAGCGGTAAAATATAGGAAGATAATCTATTTCATAGGTAAAAAAACCAAAACAGCTGAGAGACTTCAAATCTGCTCTCCGCAACTTCACTTCAATCCCGAACCCCTCTGTGCGATCTTGCATAGCATGATAGCATGGAGGGGATCATTCTATGCAAGAAAAACCGTACAACCGAGCCGCGGCGGTGGCGTATGCGCGGAAGTGGGCGCTGGGGAGGAATACGGCGTACTACGACTTTCAGGACATCGGCGGGGACTGTACCAATTTTGCCTCCCAATCCATCTATGCCGGAGCGGGCGTTATGAACTATACCCCGGTGATGGGGTGGTACTACCGCAGTTCCTCCGATCGCGCACCCGCGTGGAGCGGGGTGGAGTACCTCTATAACTTCCTCGTGAACAACAAATCGGTGGGTCCCTACGGACATGTCGTGCCGCGGGATCAGGTACAGCCGGGGGACATCGTTCAGCTGGGGCGGGAGAGCGGCGGATTCTATCATTCGCCGGTAATCACGGCGGTTACGCCCGAAATCCTCGTGGCGGCGCACACCTACGACGCGCTGGATCGACCGCTGTCGTCCTATATCTACGATGTGGCGCGTTTCATCCACATCGACGGCGTGCGGACGTGGTAGGAATGCGGTTCGAGTTTGCCAACAGTTTGCAAACAAGTTGGCAAACTCGACTTTTTTGTTGGCAAACTGCAACATAAAGTTGGCAAACTGCGAAATTTAGTTTGCAAACTACTTGACATACTTGGCAAACTGTTGTATAATTAGAGCAAACATGGAGAAAACTTGGCAAGGAGGGATTGTATGCAAACGGAGGAGCTAAACCGACTGATCCAAGCGGTCATCGGACGGAAGGCTGAAGGTCAGACCATCGAACTGAAAGCGGCAAACCAAGGATGTCCCACCCGCCTGTTCGACAGCCTGTCTTCCTTTTCCAATCAGGACGAGGGCGGCATCATTCTGTTCGGAATCGACGAGAAGCAGGACTATAAAATCGTCGGTGTATACGATGCGCAGGATTTGCAAAAGAAGGTAACGGAGCAATGTAATCAGATGGAGCCGAAGGTTCGTGTGCTGTTTACGATTTGCGAGATTGACGGACATACTGTCGTATCCGCCGAGGTTCCGAGCGTAGATATATCGGAGCGGCCTGTGTTCTATAAGGGCGTCGGCAGAATCAAGGGCTCGTATATTCGGGTTGGCGAGGCGGATGAGCCTATGAGCGAATATGAAATTTACAGCTACGACGCTTTTCGCAAGAGAATCCGGGACGACATTCGGGTAGTCGAGAACGCCAGAATTCAGCTTTTTAACGCAGAACGACTGTCCGGTTATCTGGACGCGGTGAAAAGCGAGCGGAAAAATTTGGCAGACAACGTGAGCGACGCGGAAATTCTGGAGCTGATGGGGGTCACTGTTGGCGGAGCGCCGACGCTTGCCGGACTGATGACCTTTTCCAAATATCCGCAGACCTATTTTCCCCAGTTTTCCATAACCGCGGTGTCCATTCCGGGAACCGAGATCGGAACGGTAGGGGAGGACGGAGAGCGTTTTCTGGATAATAAAAGGATTACCGGCGCAATTCCCGATATGCTGGAGGATGCGGTGGAGTTCGTGCGAAGAAACAGCCGAACCAAAACCATTATCGACGAAAACGGTCAGCGGGTCGATCGGTCGGAGTATCCGACCAAGGCGGTTCGCGAGGCGATCCTGAACGCGCTTGTTCACAGGGATTACAGCATTCATACCGAGAACGTGCCGATTCGCATCGAAATGTACCGGGATCGCATGGAAATTATCAATAGCGGCGGATTGTACGGAAAAATCTCCATTGACGCATTGGGCAAGGTTCGTCCCGACACCCGGAACGCGGTGTTGGCAAATATGCTGGAGCTTCTGCGTATCACGGAGAACCGTTATTCCGGCATTCCCACCATGAGACGGGAGTTTCAGCAAGCGGGACTGCCTGCTCCGGTATTTTCCGCTGCGCGGGGCGAGTTCAAGGTTGTGATGAAGAATAATATCTATCAGAGCGCGGCTGCGCAGGACAAGGATCAGTCCGCGATCTCGATTCTGGAGTTTTGCGCAGTTCCGCGATCGCGCGCCGAGCTGACTGCCTTTACGGGAAAATCCCGGTTTTACACCATGTCGCACATCGTTCAGCCCTTGGTGGATCAGGGAAAGCTGCTCCTGACCATCCCCGAAAAGCCGAAAAGTTCCAATCAGAAATACTATAAGGCACCGTAAGCATCAGAAGGTAACGGGAAAAAATAAAAATCACATACTCTAATCATCATGAAACAAACGTGATTTGCAGTATTTCGGGCTAATATCCTCTACCTATAGTTCAGCGGAGGTCGTTAGCTAGCGGGAAGCGAGGGGGAAGAACCATCTCAAACGCCGAAGGCTCTTCCCCCTCGCGCTCTCCCATCACTTGGCTTTTCGCCGTCGGCATCAGTTCGTCCCTGCTTCCTCCGTCCGGACTTTACCCCCACAT
>CAYOON010000165.1:0-4104 GCA_964405595.1 uncultured Lachnospiraceae bacterium
CCGGATTCCTTCGGCAACGTCTCCCAAGCACCCCAGATCTGCGCGGGATTCGGCATCGACAACGCCGTATTCGGCAGGGGACTCAACGACATCGGATCGGACAACCGTATCATCAAGCAGAACGGCATCACGAAATCCGAGCTGATCTGGCGTTCCCCTGACGGCAGCGAGGTTATCGGCGTGATGTTCGCAAACTGGTACTCCAACGCCAACGAGCTACCCGCCGATCCTGACGCGCTCCGGGATCGGATCGGACGAATCGCCGGATCGGCGGCACGTTTTGCCTGCACCGATCACTTGTTGGGCATGAACGGCTGCGACCATCAGCCCCTCCAAAAGAATCTGTCGGAGATTATCAAGACTGCCAATCAAGTGCAGGACGAGGTAACCGTGGTACAGTCCAATTTTAAGGACTACATAGCCGAAATCCGCAAGCACAAGGCCGATCTGACCGTTTTCTCGGGCGAGATCGCGGGGCAGTACACCTCGGGCTACGGGCTTCTGATCAACACCGCCTCCACCCATATCGACATCAAGCAGAAGAATCACGAAATCGAGCACAGCCTTACCCGGATCGCCGAGCCGCTGTCGGCGCTCGCCACCCTTTCGGGCAGAGAATATTCCGCCGACTTCTTCCTGTACGCTTGGCGCAAGCTCATGCAGAATCACCCCCACGACTCCATCTGCACCTGCTCCTGCGACGATGTTTACGAGGAAATGTTGACCCGATTCGCCAAAGCGGGAGCGGTAGCCGATAAGCTGACCGAGGGTGCTGCCGAATTCTTCTCGAAATCGGTGGACACCAGCGGCGGCGAAAAGGCGATCATCGTCTTCTCGCTGGAGCCGCATTCCTGCCGCAGCGTGATCCGCACCCATGTGGACTTCGACCGGGACGAGAGTCTGTCGGACATTGTGATCTACGCGCCCGACGGATCGGTGGTTCCCGCTAAAGTTAAGCTGATCCGGGGTCAGTTCACCTACACCCTGCCGAACGATCGCTTCCGTCAGCCCAAATATGTGGATCGCTTCGAGATCGAGATGCCTGTGAATACCGACGGCATCGGATATTCGGTCTACAAGGTCGTTCGCGGAACAGCGGAGATTCCGTCCAAGATCCGCGTATGGGAGACGGGTATGGAGAGCGACACGCTGTCTCTGGAATTCGCCGGGAACGGCAGCTTTACGCTGACCGACAAGCGTACCGGACAGGTTTACGCAGGCATGAACACGCTCATGGATGAGCCGGACGTGGGAGAGAGCTACAACTTCCGCCGGGGCGACCGTCCGACGCTGTATGCAGACGGCGCCGAAATCTCCCTTTCTGAGCAGACCCCTTACTCCGCCACCTTCCGTGCCGACATTCACTTGTCGGACGAGGAGGACGTGGTTTCCTTCGTAACGCTGACCGACGGAATTGATCGAGTGGACGTCTCTACCAAGATCGTCAATCGCGGAGAAAATCACCGGATCCGGGCGCTGTTCCCCTCCGAGGTTGTGACCGACCGGGTGCTGTCCGAGGGGCAGTTTGATCTGATTTCCCGTCCCATCGAGCCTGCCTTCACATGGCAGAACCCCTCCAACGATCAGCGGGACGATTCGTTCATCCTGCTGGAGAGCGAGGGTCGGAGTCTCGGGATCGCCAACCGGGGACTGCACGAGTACGAGATCCTGCGGGACGGAAAGAACACCGCCGCAGTGACCCTGCTTCGCTGTGTTGCCGAGATGGGCGACTGGGGTGTATTCCCCACGCCGAAGGCGCAGTGCAAGGGTGAATATGTGCTGGAATACAGCATAATCCCTTACGCAAACGACCGGGGAGCCGCGATCGGCACAGGTTACGCCTTTGCCGCACCGTCGGTGATCGGTATCGGTACCGACGCTCACGAGGGCGATCTGCCCGCCTCCCGGCGCTATCTTGCTATTGACAATCCCATGGTTCGGATGTCCGCCCTCAAGAAGGCGGAGGATCGGGACAGTCTGATTCTGCGAATCTACAATTTAAGCGAGTCGGACGAGGTCGCTCTGTTGACCATCGGGGACAGCTTCTCCGGAAGCAGGCTTACCAATCTGAACGAGGAGCCGGAAGGGGATCTTATGAAGAATCCCGGCGTACTCGGGCTGGGTATCGGAAAGAAGAAGATCATGACGGTAGAGCTTGTATAAAAATACAATAAGTGCAAAATAAAGGAGTTACCCAAGTGAACGAACGAATTTCCGATTTGATCTCCGAGCTTTTCGGGAATATCCCTTATTCTGAAAAAGTTGAAAACGCCAAGATCAGAATCGCCGATGCTTTGAACGAAAAGTACGAAAAAGCATTGGAAGGTCGGAGCGAGATTCAGGCTATCGGTCTTGTAATGAGCGAGTACGGTACCGTCAATGCCGCCGCCGGATTAGCGGGCTATTCCGACGCGGAGATTGCCGAATGGACAAGCGTTGAAAACAAGACCGATCTGCCCCGTGTCAAAAAAATCTTCCGAAAAGCCAGAACCAACCTCTGGCTTGCCTCCGCATTCTTTACATACGGAATGTCCAATCTTATCAGTTTGCTTGTCTGGCAAAACCTGTTTTACCTGTTATTCGCAGGGGTTTCCGTGGGAATCGGACTGATTTTTCTGCATAACGCCCAAAAGTCAAAGAAACAATTCAGTCTTGAAAACACGTCCTACCTTTGCGATGCGTACAGGTATCTGCAAACCTGCAGCGACAAATACGCCAAGCGTCTGATCAATTCGATGGCTTTGCTTTTCGCGCTTACTGCCTTTCTGATTTTTTCCGCCGGAGATTTGCACATGAAGCTGGCGGAAGCGACACAAAATCTTTCCGCCTATCTTCCCATATTCAACATTGCCGTATTTTTATTCTGCAAAAATCTTCTCTGCAAACTGTTTATAAATACGGCACTTCAGAAAAAAGCAGCGGAAGAATACCGCGGACAAATGATTCGATTGACAGCCGTTTCCGCCGTTTATTGGGGAATCCTTCTGATCCTTTTCTGTATTTTCAGAAAATCGTCGGATTATCTCACGAACTGGTTTGTGACAGCGATAGCAGTCTATTTCGTCGCCCTGCTTGTCTACAATCTGACGGCACGAAAACGAATTGTCTTCCGGAATCTTGTCGTCAACAAGACACGAATTGCACTGTTTGCTCTGGCGTTTGCCGTGGCTTTCACCTACAATTTCATGCAGCTTGACACCTACTACATTCAGCCGTACATTTCAGGCACCCCTGTCGTCGCGCATCGGGACAACAAAGTCACCTACGATGATGACACCGGGATCTATACCATCACGGCGGCATCGGAAGAGGACTTCCGGATTCTGCACCTGACCGACATCCACATCGGCGGAAGTATTCTCTCCGCAAGCAAGGATTTAAAAGCGCTGGAAGCCTGTTACAGTCTGATCGCCTACACGCAGCCCGATCTGGTTGTAATCACGGGAGATCTGACCTTTCCTCTGGGCATCATGTCCTTTTCCATGAACAATTACACGCCTATTTTGCAGTTCTGCGAATTCATGCGGAACATGGGAATTCCGTGGGCGTTCACCTACGGCAATCACGATACCGAAAGCATGGCGAATAGCTCTGCCGCCGAAATCGACGAGCTGCTCCGATCTCAATCCTTCAAAACATCCGGGAATCTGCTCTATCCCTATACCCAGCCCGGCTGCTACGGACGAAGCAATCAGCTCATTGAAATCCGAAATCCCGACGGAAGTCTGAATCAGGCGCTCTTTCTGATCGATTCCAACGCCTACACCGGCGAGGGAATCAACGTATATGACTACATCCATGACGATCAGGTTGACTGGTATGAGCGGAATATCAACAGACTTTGCGCAAAAGAGGGGAAAACCGTTTCATCCATGCTCTTTTTCCACATTCCGCTGCAAGAATACCGCACCGCCTATGAGCTGTATACGCAGGATAGCAGCGAGGTAAAGTATTTCTTCGGAGAAAACGGGGAGACGATGATCGACAAGGTATGCTGTTCCGACTATCCGAGCAAGCTGTTTTCCACAGCCGAGCGGCTTGGCAGCACCAAAGCCATGTTCTGCGGACATGATCATTACAACAATCTGTCCGTAGAGTACAGGG
>CAYOON010000165.1:4114-4897 GCA_964405595.1 uncultured Lachnospiraceae bacterium
CCCGGTATCGAAAAGGATACCGCACAAAGAGGCGGCGAGGTGATCACGCTGTATCCGGATTCCGGCTTCGGAATCGAGCAGATCAAGCTGACGGATATTTCATTTTATTAGAACGGACGGCTGTATCGTGAACGCGGTACAGCCGTTTTTGACAGGCAAAACCGCTGAACACGAAAGTTCAGCGGTTGCTCTTTATTAGGATATGATGTCATTTCGCGGGGATCCGGTAACTTCCCGGTGTGGCGAAATCAAATTTTTTGAATAGCTTGTGCAGATGGCTTTCGCTGGACAGGCCGGTTCTCAGCGCAATTTCGCAAAGCGGCAGGGTGGTATGCAGAATGAGTTCTTTCGCCATTTGACAGCGATACTTTTGCAGATAAGTCTGGAATGTGATTCCGTCGGTACGATAGAGAATCCGGTTTATTTGCTTGGCACTGAGGAAAAGAATGTTGGATAAATCGTGGATGGAGATTTTTTCGGTATAATTGGCCTCTACGAAATTGCGGATGACCGATGCCCGTCTTTCCAGCTCGTCGGTATTTTCCGCCTGTTTCGTTGTCGTACGGATCGCGGTCTGAACCATGCGCATGGTATTGGTCAGGATTTCGGTGATCAGCATATTTACGCTGAGCTCGTAGGCAATTTGCGCCTGCTCCACCTCTTCCATCATCCGTTCAAAGGTTTTGTGCAGCTGTAAATGATCCTGAAAAGCGATAGGGTAGCTGGCGCCTAAAATGCCCCGGTATGCTTCCAGCTCCGACTGGTAGGCGGATGGAGAGACGG
>CAYOON010000166.1:0-4888 GCA_964405595.1 uncultured Lachnospiraceae bacterium
GATCGAAGAATCTGTAAAATGCCCAAAAATGTTGGAATTATTGCCAGCAATGGACCCTTTGCAGATTGGATAATAATCTGGTCTGGAACTTCTCCTGCCGTCTGGACATCGGCATCAACTACGAAGGCTGGACAGTCAAAGAGGTTGCGGAGTATATGGAGAAAAACAACATGGATGCCACCTACGCGCAGGAGCTGTTCGACTCGATGATCGGCTCGCCGGGCGTCTATCTGACCTATTATATCGGTTATCTGGAATTTTGCGATCTGCAAAAGCTGGCGAAGTCGGAGCTGGGGGACGCCTATAGTCCGCTGGAATTCCATAAAGCCGTGCTTTCGACAGGATCCTGCCCCTTTGTCTTCGTGAAGGAAGCCGTCGAGAACTATATCAAGGAAGCGAAGAAATAAAAATCGAAGAGCTGTCCTGGAAGCGCATTTTTGCGTTGGTAAACAGAACCGGAATCTCGTCAACGCGTGGCGAGATTCCGGATTTTTTATTTCTTTAACATTCGATCAATGATACCCACGAGCAACAGCAGATCATTTTCTTCCAGCTGTTTGATTCCATCGATGGCTTTTTGAACTAATTCGGGATTCGTGGTATTTTCCTCGAAAAACTGTTGAGGGGTAATATCAAAGTAATCACAAATCGCCAAAAACTCTTTCAGCGGCGGCAAAGCATTGCCGGATGAAATATTGTAAACATAACCTCTGCTGTGCCCCAAGTCATAACTCATCTGATATTCTGATACACCCTTTTTCAAGCGTAATTGCGTGATGCGTTCTCTGACATAGTTTTCATTCAATGGTATCACCTCTTTATTTATGATACCTCTGATTTCTTAAAAATAATCAAAATATGTTGGTTTTAATCATTGACAAATCTAAAAATATATGTTATTATAGAAAAAATACCCTGATATTGGTCACATTGTTGTTAAAGAGTTACAAAACAAAAAAAGGAGCGATTGAAATGAAAAAACTGATTACATTATTGTTAGTTCTGTCCACTCTGACTCTGCTGCCTTCCTGCACGGGCGGGAACGGATCGACCACTACGACATCCCCGGCGAAAACCGACACGCCGTCCTCCGCGACCGCGCCTGCCACCGAATCCGATGAAGCGCGGCTCCTCGAAAAAGCGCTGAGCTTTGAGCTTGTCGAATCGGGCGACGGGTATAGAATTACCAAAGTCAGCTCCCGCTACCGCCCCGCTACTAATGCGACGATGGTACTCCCTTCGGAGCACGAGGGATTGCCGGTTGTCGAGATCGGCGACGGTGCCTTCATGGACTTTAAATACTTTGGGCATAAAGTTGTGATTCCGGAGGGTGTGACCCGGATCGGCAACACGGCTTTCGCAAACTGTGATACGCTGTGCTGGGTTACCCTTCCGAGCAGCCTGACCGAGATCGGCTACGGCGTCTTCCACGGAGCCGGACTGATGGAAATCGAGATTCCGGATAGCGTAACGAAGATCGGCGAAGGTTCTTTCCGTTGGTGCAATTTCCTCAGGGCTGTTGAGATTCCGGCAGGCGTTACCGAAATTGCGGAAAGCTGTTTTACGCATTGCAGAAGGCTGGAGAGTATTACGGTAGCCGCAGGCAATCAACGCTACCACAGCGCGGGAAACTGCTTGATCGAAACCGAAAGCAAAACGCTGATCGCAGGATGCAATAACAGCCAAATCCCATCGGACGGCAGCGTGGAAAAGATCGGAAGAGATGCCTTTACAGGGTTGGATATGAAAGATTTCTCCGTCCCGAACGGCGTGAACACGATCGGCAGGTTTGCCTTCTTTGACTGCCAAAGTCTGGAGTCGATCACGCTCCCTGCGGAACTGACGCAGATTGGCGAGTATGCCTTCTACGGCTGCGAAAAGCTGACCGACGTCTACTTCGCCGGAACGGGGGAGCAGTGGGCGGCGATCACCGTCGGAGGCGACAACGATATTCTGGCGTCCGCCACGATCCACTATAATTCTCCCGCAAAATAAACCCCGCTTTCTGTCGAATCCCGTCGGTTTTCCCTATAGTTTTCCATGTTTTCCACACAGTTTTCCACACAATGTTGAATTTCTCTGCAAAAATCCCCTCTTTTCCGCAAAGTACGCGCGGAAAAGAGGGGATTTCCTCTCGGAGTTTGTCCCACCGGGTCGGGATTCGTCCTTCCCGGTCGGATCCTGTCACTTTTTCAGCAGGATTTCGCCCACCCGATAGGCCTGCCCGGCTCCCATGGTCAGGATCAGATCGCCTGGGACTGTGCGTGCCTTCAGATGCTCGGCGATGGTCTCGAAATCGGGGAAATAGTCGGCTCCGCACTCGGCCGCCAGCATCTGGGAGGATACCCCCAGATCGTCGGTCTCCCGCGCGGCAAAAACGTCGGCAAGGATCACCCGGATCCCCAGCTCTCCCGCGTATCGGAAGACCGAAATCCAGTCGTTCCACAGGTCGCGGGTGCGGGTGTAGGTGTGGGGCTGGAAGACCAGATAGACGTGATCGTATCCCAGCGCGGCAAGTCCCGTGACGGTCGCCCGTACCTCGTCGGGATGATGGGCGTAGTCGTCGTAGATCGCCACGCCGTCCATGTCGCCCTTGTGCTCGAATCTCCGGGCGACACCGCCGAAATCGGCGAAAGCAGCGGCGATCCGATCGGCGGGAATCCCGTAGGTATAGGCAACCGCCGCCGCGCACAGCGAGTTCGCGGCATTGAACTCCCCGATCACCGGCAGCTTCACTCTGCACAAGGACTGCCCCAGATGGGTCAGCGTGTATCTCGCGCAGCCGTGCGAATAGCAAAGGTCGGCGGCGTAGAAGACGGCGGACGGATCGGTCAGCGATACCGTCACGACCTCGCGGGGGAAACCCTCCACGCCACGGCGGGCGTTCTCATTGTCGGCGTTGATGTAGACCCGCTCCGCCTCTTTAATGGAGGCACGGAAGGAGGCAATTACCGCGTCCAGATCGGCGAAATAGTCGGTGTGATCCAGCTCCACGTTGGTGATTACCGCGTCGGTGGGGCAGAAGGACAGGAAGGAATCCTTGTATTCGCAGGCCTCGTAGACGAAGTAGTTCTTGTCGTTCCCGATCTTGCTGGAGCCGCCGATCTCGGGCATCACAGCGCCGTTGGCGATGGTGGGATCGACGCCCGCATGCAGGAAGATGTGGGCGAGCATGGCGGTGGTGGTCGATTTGCCGTGGGTGCCCGAGATGCCTACCCGGATCTTGTAGAAGGACATCATATAGCCGAGGAATTCGCCCCGGGTCAGGGTCGGGATGCCCTGTTTTGCTGCCGCTACCAGCTCGGGATTGTCGGTCTTCAGCGCCACCGAGTAGATCAGCACGTCGGCTCCGGTGACGTTCTCTTCGGCCTGCCCGATAGCGACCGGAATATCGTGCGCCCGCAGAACCGACAGGATCGGCGACTGTGTCCGATCGGAGCCGCTGACCGCAAACCCGTTCCGCTTTGCCCAGAGGGCGAGGCTCTGCATACTGATTCCGCCGATTCCGGCAAAATGCAGGCGCTTCGCATCCTTCATGATTTCGTTTACGCGAACTTTATCCATATATACCATGCCTTTCTTCGTGTATCCGGGTCTGCCCCGGGGAAAAACCTGCGGTTTGGAGAAAAAATTGTTCCAAACCGACGTTCAAACGACAAAATTCCACAAAATTTACATCGAATGACCGTTTATGCAAAAAATGTTAACAATTATTCAAGGAATGTTTCAGAAAAGTCATCATCAGAGTAAAAACTATATGATAGAATACGCATGTGAATAGATTTCATGACTTTTTTAGATTTGAATGAACTCCCCGTGACTTCCCGGAAAGTGAATCCGTTCATGAGTACTGCCGCGCCGGAAAGTGCAATAGATTTCCGAAAATCGTCATATCACTACATTAGGAGGAATTCATCCATGCAAATCACAGATCTAAAGGTTAGAAAGCTGTTTAACGACGACGGACCCATGAAAGCGATTGTTTCGGTGACGCTGGACGGACAGCTGGCTCTGCACGACATTAAGGTTATCTACGCGAAGGAACGCTATTTTATCGTAATGCCCAGCAAGAAGAACCCGGACGGAAGCTATCGGGACGTGGTTCATCCGATCAACGCCCAGTTCAGAGGCTATCTGGAGTCGGCAATCATCGACGCCTACGACAAGGCAGTCGAGGAAGGTATCGCGATCGTCGAAGAGAGCGACGCCGATTCCGAAGACTGACGCATGGCAACAATCATCGTGTCCGATCCCTTTTCGGGGGTCGGACACGTTTGTTTTATTCCGCAGTCGGTTCAGGCTGGGGGATGGCGGAGATATAGAACCGCTGATAACCGATGCCCTCGCAGTAGCCGACGATCACGCCGGAGGAGGGGGTGGACAGGGTGGTGAACACGAAGGGAAGCACAATGTTCCCCTGTGCGTCGATCATGCCGACCGTGCCGTTCTCGAAGCCTACTACGGCAAGCCCCTGAATAAAGGGGGTCGCGTAGGTATAGATCGGCTGGGCGATCCACTTGTGGTCGATGGTATAGTAGCCGTACTTTCCGTCCTTCATGAGGAGCAGAACGCCGTCGGAATAGCCCTCCAGCGAGTATCCCTCGGGGATGTCGAAAGCGTTACCTTTGGGATCCACCAGACGGTAGCTGTCGCGGACGATCTTGCCGCGGATCTGGACGTTCTGGCTGTAGGTTTTTACCCGAAGCCGGAGCCAGCCGTGATCGTAGCCCTGTACGCCCATGGATTCGATGCCGAAGGTATCGGGCAGGGTATAGATGTCGCCCACCGACATCTTCTGTCCCACCATACCGGTGTGATAGGCGTACCAGGTATCCGGGCGGAACTGCACCGATCCGCTGGTATTGATAACCCGGACGAAATTTTCGGT
>CAYOON010000167.1:0-4877 GCA_964405595.1 uncultured Lachnospiraceae bacterium
ACGCTATGCTGAAAGATTTCGTCCGGTCTATTCTCGGCGGAATTGGGCATGACGTCAGCGAAAAGGCGATCTACGAATACCTGAATCAGGCGGCCGAGCGAGGGTTCGACAGCGATCTTTCCACGGGCAACGTGCTGACCGTGGACACCCGATTCGGCGGCACGCGCGAAAATCCTTCCCTGCGGGGGAGCATCTCCAATATAGGGCTGCGGAACTTTACGCCCGAGGCACTATCGGCAGGGATTCTTCGCGGGATCGTGCGCGAACTCTACGATATGTACACCGCCATGAATCCCGACGGGGAGGAGATCTTCGCCGCCGCATCGGGCAACGCGATCCGGAAAAATCCCGTTCTTCGCAAGCTCTGCGGCAAGATCTTCGGAAAAATGCCCCTGATCCCCCTGCATACCGAGGAGGCAGCGTTCGGCGCGGCGCTTTACGGCGGGATCTCGGCGGGACTGCTTACCAGAGATGAGTCTTATACCCGTATCCATTATAAAAAGGAGGAAGACGAATGCACATTTCTATGAACTTTACTGCCGCTTGCGGCAATGCGATCTTTTGTGAAGGGGATCACACCGCCTGCGAGATCACCTTGGACGGACAGCTCGCCGTGCGGTTGTGGACCGATTTCAGCGATACCCCGCTGACCCTGACGGCAAACGTATCCGAAGGGGATTCTGTCCGCCTGAACATCCGCCCATACCGGATCGAACTGTATGTGAACGGCAAGCTTGCGGACGAGGAATGGCCCTGCGGAACGCCTTTTCTGACCGTGAACAGCAGGTCTTCCGGTGATTTTACGCCGACGCTTGCGGAAATTCCACCCGAATGCCCCGAAAAGCAGCCTGATGTGACCCGCGCCGCGCTTTCTACGGCACAAATCCGCATTCCCGGCGTAAATATCGGCGACTGCATCCCCTATTCCGACGAGAGCGATCCCTACGGACGCTATCACCTCTTCTACCTCTACGACCGCCATCACCACACCAGCAAGTGGCATTTGGGCGCGCACCAGTGGGCGCATGTATCGACCGCCGATTTCCGTTTGTGGGACGAGCATCCGATGGCGGTAGGGATTACCGAGGATTGGGAGGGTTCGATCTGCACCGGCTCGGTCTGCCGCGCGGGAGAGCGCTGGTATGCCTGGTACGCCGTCCGTATGTCCGACCGTTCGCCCGCCCGCATGACCTACGCGGTATCGAAGGACAGAATCCATTTCGAAAAGTGCAACGCCTATTTCCATCTCCCCGAGGGCTATGAACCGACCTCTGCCCGGGATCCCATGGTATTTTTCATGGACGGAAAGTACCATATGTTTGTCACCACCAGCCGGCTGTCGGACGGAAGCGGCTGTCTTGCGCATCTGACGAACGATCGGATGGCAATCGACGGCTGGCAGGACGCGGGCGTTACCATGGCATGGATCGACCATTGTCCGGCGGACGATCCAACCCGTCTCTGGCAGCCCGAATGTCCCGATCACTTCAAAATGGGCGACTTTTATTACCTTGTTTTCAGCATCGGTGGAACGGCGCATTACGGTTTTTCAAAAAATCCCTACGGGGACTGGATTTTCCCAGAAAATAACTGTATTCCCTGCGGGACGGTGCCGAAATCGGCAGTCCTTCCCGGTACGGGACGGCGTATTTTCATGGGATTCATCGGAGAAGGCGGCTACGCGGGGCATCTCTGCGCCGCGGAAGCCTTCCAGAATCCGGACGGTACCCTTCGGTTTGAAGAGCTGGCGTTATAACGATCATTGATAAGGAGGAACAGGAAAATGAAAAAGAGAATTGCAGCCTTTCTACTTTCGCTTGCGACCTTGTTTGTCGCGATGCCCTTTGCGGGATTTGCGTCCGCTGGCAGTTGGAACACGAATCTCAAAGACGCCACCTCAACCACCAATATGCCGGCAAAGCTGACGGAGGGGTCGAACGGGATCTCTGTATCGGGAACGGGAACCGACGCCCTTGCCGTCAGTAAGACCAGAACGAGCGGCGGCTTTATTCTGGAAAGCGACGTGACCTTCACCCGCGGAAATGTAGCAAACCTGATTTTCGGAGCCGAACGCAGCACCACCTCGGAAAACTCCTTTATCTTCAAGCTGGACAGAAGCAACCGCAGCGAGACGAAAATCTTCTGCTTCAGCAGTTCCAAAGGTCATCCCACCATCGCGGTGAACAACGGGAACTCCTTCCCGCTGAACAAGGACAGTTATCATATGAAGGTGACGGTCATAGACGGCAGCTGTGCGGTCTATGTGGATGATATACTGGTCTGCTCCTCGGTGCTGCCCGACTATTATGCCGACGGCTATCTGGGATTCGGGACTGCCGAGCATAGTGAGGCGATTTTCCAGAACACCGTTTATACCGATCTGGGTAAAAAGCAGCTTGCAAAAATCACCGATATTTCGGTGGACGGCAGCATCCTGACACCTTCGTACACCGACGACGTGACTGCCTACGGCGTGCTGGCTGTTCCCTATGAGACCGAATCGGTCAAAATCACCGTAACGCTTTCCGAGGGGGAAGGCAATCTGACGGTAAACGGCTCGTCCGCAAAAAGCGGTATTCCTACGAAAGTGCCGCTGAACGTGGGCAAGAACATCATCTCTGTTCTTCTGACCGACAGCGAATCGGGGATTGGGATTCCGGTCACCGTTTCGGTTACAAGAAAAGCGAAGGGCGACCAATACAGAACCGAGGACTACCGCGATCAGTATCACTTCTCCCCGCTGGAAGGCTGGCTCAACGATCCGAACGGTCTGATCTACTTCAACAATCAATGGCACCTGTTCTATCAGTACATCCCGCTGACTACCGCCCATTCGGACGCAGAGAAGCATTGGGGGCACGCCGTGTCCGACGATCTGGTGCATTGGGAGGATCTCCCCGTGGCTCTGGCGCCCGATAAGGAGCTGGGCTCCATCTGGTCGGGCAGTGCGGTCGCCGATCCCGAAAACAAATCGGGACTCTTCCCGGGAAAAAGCGAGAAGAACCTGATGGCCTTTTTCACCCACAGAGCGGACAACGGCGTTCAGGTACAAAGTGTCGCCTACTCCTCCGACGGCGGGGTTTCATGGACGAAATATAAAAACAACCCGATCCTGACTGCAAAAGATGATCCGCTGAATGACGGCGAGTTCCGGGATCCGAACGTGTTCTGGTGTGCGCAGCTGAACACCTATCTGATGGTTGTTGCCGGAGGACCTCTTCGCATCTACTCTTCCGATGATCTGCTGCACTGGAAATTCGAGAGCGGCTACGACAACAATCATTCCCAGTACAGACCCAGCGGCGTGGGATCAATCTATTCCGAGTGCCCCGATCTTTTCCCGCTGGCGGTGGACGGCGACGCGAACAACGTCAAATGGATCTACACCGGCGCTGGTGAATGGTACATGATCGGCGATCTGAAGAAGGTTGACGGGCGGATCAGCTTCGTTCCCGACAGCGGCGACCGGTATCCGCTGAAATTCGGTCACGACGCCTATGCAGGCGTAACCTTCAAAAGCGCGCCCGGCGGGCGGGTGGTGATGATCAGCTGGATGGCAAACTGGGGGTACGCGAACTTCATGCCCACCGATCCCTGGAACGGAACCTTTACGCTGTGTTACGAACTGACGCTGAAAAACACAAATCGCGGACTCCGGCTCTTCCAGAATCCCGTAAAAGAATACGAATCGCTCCGGGGTGAGCCGCTCATTGACAAAAAGGATGCGGTAATCTCGGAAAAGGGTGAGAATCTCCTCGACGGATGCCGCAGCGATCAGTTTGAGCTGGTCGCGCATCTGAAACCGGGCGACAGCGTTACGGAGGTCGGTTTCAAGCTCTTCCAAGGCAGCAATTCCGAACTGATTGTCAAATACAACCCGAAAACTGCGCGGCTCACCGTGAACAGAGGCAATGTCTCCGATGTGAAGCCCGGATCCTATGCGAGCGCGGCGATTTCCGAATATACGGTTCCCAAAAATGCCGACGGTTCGGTGGACATCCGGATTTTCGCCGACTGGGGTTCGGTGGAAGTGATCGCGGGCGACGGCGAGATCTACGCATCCGAGCTGATCTTCCCAGACTATGCGGGCATCGGGATGGAAGCCTATTCCAAGGGCGGCGATACCGCGGTCGATCTGACGGTTTATCCTCTGGGTACGATCTGGAGAAGCGGGGAATCTGCCGAGGTTACCGAAGTATGTCTGGATGTAAAAGACAAATCGGTATTTCAGATCGGGCAGGAGGTCACCATCCATTCCAGAGTAAAGAACCGTGCCGCCGATCAGCAGGTGAACTGGACGGTGGAAAATCCCGACAACGCCGTAGAGATCGTAGCGCAGGACGAATACTCCGTGACCTTGAAGATTGTGGCAAACGGCAGCTTTTCGGTAACTGCAAAGACCAAGGACGGCAGCAAAAAGACTGCGGTCACTCTGATGGCAGCCGAAAAGACCTTCAAGACCAATCTGACCGACTGGACATCTTCCGGAAACGGCAGCTGGTCTGAAGTAGCGGACGGTTATCAGGGCGTCACGGGAGCGGACGGTTTTTCGATCGGCAGTGAACGCTTTGAAAAGGGCTTTAAACTGGAGCTTGATGTGACCATGCTCTCCGGCACCGCGTTCGGGATTGTCTTTAACTCCACCTCCGATCCGGGAAGCGGCTCCTACATGGTAAACTTCGACCTGACGGATCCCACTTACGGTCAGCGGTTCCGCTGGACGGAATTCCCCTACCGTGGAGACAGCAGCAACAATGCCCAGAAGTTGTTTGCGGACAGCGTAACCCCGGAACTTGGGAAGACCTATCACATTGAGCTTACCTATCAGGACGGGAAGCTGACCTACGTTTTTGACGGCGTCACCATCTTTGAGGGTG
>CAYOON010000168.1:0-4873 GCA_964405595.1 uncultured Lachnospiraceae bacterium
ATAAAGGGGATGGTGTTCCCCTCGTCGATCAAAGTAATGATGTTGTTTACGATTTCTTCCGTGAGTTTGAACTCCTCGGACAGGGTTTTCTGAATATCCATAGCTGCTCCAATGTATTTTTCTTCCATTATAGCATAGTTTTTCCGATTTTTCAAGTTACTGCCGCGAATTTTTGAAAACACCTTGACCTTTCGGAAAATCGTGCTATAATAATCTGTGAACTCTCAATTAACATTTTCAGGTGCCGACGCGCTTTTTGCGCCATCGTCGGCTATATCAAAAGAATTATGAACAAAAGTCACACCTTACTTATGACGGAAGGATCGGTCACGAAGAATCTGATCCTCTTTTCCCTTCCCCTTCTGCTGGGAAATCTCTTTCAACAGCTTTATAATACCGCAGATTCCGTCATCGTAGGCAAATTCGTCGGGAAGGAAGCCCTTGCGGCGGTCACCTCCTCGGGATCGCTGATCTTCCTGCTGAACAGTCTCTTTCTCGGAATCGCCATGGGAGCCGGGGTCGTGATCTCCCGGGATCTCGGCGCAAAAAACTACGATGATCTCTCCAAAACGGTTCACACAACGGTAGCGGCTGCGCTGATCAGCTGCGGCGTGCTGACGGTTGCCGGCGTACTGCTGACCCCCGCCATCCTGCGGCTGATGGACACCCCCGCCGACGTGCTGCCCGAGTCGATCTCCTACTTCCGGATCTACTTTGCGGGAATCTCCACCACCATCCTCTACAACTTCGGCAGCGGAATTCTCCGTGCCGTAGGCGACTCCCGCCGACCGCTCTACTATCTGATCGCCTCGGTTCTGGCAAACATCCTGTTGGATCTGCTCTTCGTAGGCATCCTCGGTATGGGTGTAGCGGGCGCGGCGTTTGCGACCGTACTCTCCCAAGGGGTATCCTGCACGCTGGTCTTCTATCGGCTGATCACCGACCGGGATGTCTATCGGCTGAATCCGCGGCAGATCCGCCTGCACAAAAAGCAGCTTCGGGAGGTGGTGCGCATCGGACTGCCCAGCGGAATCCAGAACTGTCTGGTTTCGCTGTCCAACGTGGTGATCCAGTCATCCATCAACTCCTTCGGGACGGTCGCCATGGCAGGCTGCGGCGCCTATTTCAAGATCGAGGGCTTTGCGCTGATGCCCGCAGGCAGCTTCGGCATGACGCTGACTACATTCGTTTCCCAGAATCTGGGCGCGGACAGATCGGATCGCGCCAAAAAGGGCGCCGTAACGGGGCTTATCCTCTCCTGTGTGCTTGCCACGCTGATCGGGCTGCTGATGGTGATTTTCGCGCCCCATCTGATCCGGCTGTTCATCGAGGATGATCCCGAGGTGGTGCGCTTCGGCGTAAATCAAATGCGGCTGGAACCCTATTTCTACGCATTCCTCGCCTTCTCCCACGGGATCGCCGGCGTACTGCGGGGGGCGGGACACTCGAAGGTTCCCATGTACACCATGGCGATCTGCTGGTGCGGGCTGCGCATCACGGTGATGCCGCTCATTCTGCGCCAGTTTCACAACATTACCGTTCTCTACTGCACCTACCCGGTGACTTGGTTCATGAGCGCGCTTGTACTGCTGATCTACTGCCTGTTCTCGGACTGGGCAGGGGATAAAACGAAATCCAAAACAAAGGAACTGATACGGACATGAACATTTTTCTGACCATCGCAAGCCTTTTCTTCATCGGAAGCCTGTTCGGCTGGGTATTCGAGGTATTTTTCCGCAAATTCTTCTCCGATACAAACCCCGATCACCGCTGGATCAATCCCGGATTTCTCGTAGGACCCTATCTGCCCATCTACGGTTTCGGAATTACGGGGATGTTCCTGCTCTGCTCCCTTCCGCTGGATTTCGTACAGTCTGCCGCGCTGCAAGTCGTGCTTCGGCTGGTCATGATCACAGCAGTCATGACTGTAATTGAATACATAGCCGGGCTGATTTTCATCAAGGGGATGCACGTCAAGCTGTGGGACTACTCCAATCGCCCCGGCAATATACAGGGAATCATCTGCCCGCTGTTCACGCTGATTTGGGGGATTTTCGGCGCGATCTACTACTTCCTCGTACATCCGACCCTCATAGACGGGCTGTACTGGCTGGCGGATCATCTTGCCTATTCCTTCTTTGTCGGGCTGTTCTACGGCGTGATTCTCATCGATTTCGGCTACTCTATGCAGATCATAGTAAAGATCCGCAAATTCGCCGCCGAGAATCAGATCATCGTGCGGCTGGAAGAACTCAAGGCGTCCATCAAGAAGCAAAGAGAGATCGCGAAGGAGAAGGCACGGTTCGTATTCGCCTTCCGTTCGGAGCATTCGCTACATGAGAATTTGAAGGGCTATCTTGAGTTTACCAAGGAGCGGAGAACACGGATTCGGGAGAAAATCAAGGAAAAGAGAAACAAAAAATGATCCAGAGCCGCAGACGCGGTTCGGATCGGAAATCACATAAGCGGCGGCAAGAGTTCAACCCTTGCCGCCGTATTTTCGTTTTTCCTTTTATCTTCTTTATTGCAATTCCATCATTTTACGATGCCTTATGCAGAAAACCCAAGCCAAGATCACACAAATCGCAATTCCGATTGCGTAGGGGATGGCGAGCAGGAAAGCAACACTTGCCGGGGCGCTATTCATTCCCCGCTGCATAGCGCAGTAATCATATGCCACGGTTGCGCACATGACATCTGACAACAGAATGGCAAGAGCAATAAAAATATAAGACAGATATTTGTACTTTTTCATTGTAGGTGGCAGCCTCCTCGATTCATTTCTTTTTAAGGATCAGAATAACACCAATCACCATAAACAGCAGAAACAGCGCAACGAGTATTCCTGTACCATTCAATGTAATCGTTGCTGATCCACTTACCTGTTCCAAGGAAGATGGCAGTATTATCATTAAAACACCGAACAGGATCAGGCAGATCGCGCCGATCAAACAGAAACAAATACCAATCCTGTTTTTCATTCCTTGGCTATTTGCCGTGGACGGCATTGGTTCCACGCGATCGGAAGAAGCATCTGTTTCTTGTTCGCTTATGAGTTCGTCTATCGAGACGTGGAAGAATTCGCTTAACGCCCGGAGTTTCTCTAACTCGGGAGTTGATAAACCTCCTTCCCATTTTGAAATCGCTTGTCTTGAAACACCGATTCTTTCTGCAAGTTGTTCTTGTGATAACCCGCTCTTTCGCCTGAGTGTATAGATTTTTTCAGACAACATCAGCTTTACCTCCTTACCAACATCCTACCAGAATCCTCGGTGAAAATCTATCAACTACCATGGAAACTTCCGCAACCGGTGGTTGCATTATACGAAAACACTTAAGTTCGCGCGTATAAATCACGCTTTCCGCAACACTTCGGCCGACAGCGGCATATCGCTCTTCGGCAGCTTCGCAAAATCAAACAGCGGTAAAAGCTCATCCAGCTTCACCGGCTCGGGACGATCGATCAGCCCCGCCGCCGCGGCGAGGATTCCCAGAATCGGCTCCGGCGAGCGATACCGCTCCCGCAGTCCGCCGATGTCCAGATCGCCGTCCCGTTTGGACAGCCGTCTGCCGTTCGGATCGGTCAGCAGCGGGATGTGATAGTAGGCGGGCGGCTTCAGCCCCAGCAGCTCGAACAGCCAGAGCTGCCTCGGCGTCGAGGACAGCAGATCCCGCCCCCGGATCACCTCGGTGACCCCGGACAGTCCGTCATCAACCACCACTGCAAGCTGATAGGCGTACACCCCGTCCGCCCGCCGGACGATGAAGTCACCGCAGTCCTGTTCGAGATTCTCGCGGTACGCTCCCATGATGCCGTCGGTAAAGGCAATCTCCCGGTCGGGGACATGAATCCGCATGGAGGGCGTCCGACCTTCGGGAAGCGGCTCCCCGGCAAGGAAGCGACGGTAGCATCGACCGTCGTAGCGGTAGGAGCCGTCGGAAAGATGGGGCGCGGTGGCACTATGCAGCTCGGCGCGGGAGCAGGCGCAGGGGTAGATCAGTCCCATGGCCGACAGCCGATCGAATGCTTCCTTGTAAACATCAAACCGCGCCGACTGCCACTCTTCTCTTGCGTATCCGCCGTCGAAGGTGAGTCCGAGAAAGTGCAGATCGTCGATCATCTGGCGGGTATTCTCTTCCCATGAGCAGCGGTAGGTATCCAGATCCTCGATCCGGAGCAGAACCCGTCCGCCCTGCGATCTTGCCGACAGCCACGACAGCAGCGCGCAGAGCAGATTTCCCAGATGCAGCCGCCCGCTTGGGGTCGGCGCAAACCGCCCGACGATCATAGGATCACCTTCCTTTCTATGACTCTATTTTATCATGGAACTCGCGGATTGTCAAGTGAAAAGCGGGAATCTGTTTCGCCGTGACGAAAAGCCGCGACGAATGTACAAATTTTGCCATTTTCCCTTGACATTACCCGGGAAATATGCTATAATGGGGTTGCCAATAATAATTGAACAGCATATATTTACATCAAGTGTGTATTTTTTCCATTGGTAAAAATGCACGCTCTGGATTCACATGCTTGGTGTAAATGCCTACTTGCTGTGTTCAATTATTGTTGGCGCAATAGAGTTGTGTATTTTTCGGATGCGCAGCTTTGTTGCGCATCCTTTTTTTACGGAGGTGAAACCCATGATCCGCGCGCCGACACAGGTTTGCTTCATTTATACATAACTCCTTGCTGCTAGACTTCCCATCCCGTAAGGGATGGGATATTTTTTTGCGTGCGGAACGGCGTCTCGGCTGTTAAAAATGAAAATCAGGCGTAAATGCTTGATTTTTTACGGTGTTTTAAGCTAATATACTCTACCTGTCGCGCAGTGGTGATCGTTAGTCAGCGGGAAGCGAGGGGGAAGAATGATCT
>CAYOON010000169.1:0-4828 GCA_964405595.1 uncultured Lachnospiraceae bacterium
CTGCTCGCAGAGCTGATAGACGCCCATATAATCGCCGTTCAGATAGACCTCCACCAGCATGAATCCGGAGGAATAATCGATCCCGTCGAGAAGCTGTCCCATGCGGAGCGCAAAAAAGTTGCGTAAGAAGGATGTTTCCTTCGCCTGCGCAAGGAGTACCCAGTCCTTCGCCTCCCCACCGCCCACACCCAGCAGGTTGATCTTCTGATCAAATTTGATCTTATAGGGCTTTTTCAGCGGGGAATGCAGGAAGGAGCCGTTGCCCCGTCCCCGGATCTGCGCGCCGAGATTTTCGCCCGCGTACGCCACGTCGCTGCCGCCGATGACCACTCCGCACCGCTTCCATGTGGTGGTATCCGTGATGGTTTCGCCGTTCTTTACGCTGATGCTGATGATCGGGATCCCGTGATCCTCGAATTCTTCCACCGGACTCACCGGGTCGATCACTTCCCCGGGAATGGGTTTTTCCGGGGAACGGCATCCAAGCAGAAAAAGGATCGGAATCAGCAGAAGCAGCGCAAAACAAAACCAACATCCCGGCAATCGCAGCCTATTTCCGTATTTCATATAAACTCCTTTGCGTGGTTGGGACTACAGGCTCCCGATTTGGGTTCCTACATACTATATAACGGAAAATCTCCCCGATTCGTCACAAATCGGGGATTTTGAGACTCCAAAATCCCCGATGAGAGGGTTATTGATAGAAATTTGCAGGATTTGCGTAGCCATGTAGACTGCGAGAACCGTTAGACGCTTTTTCTCTTGACCAAAAAGGCCCAAGAGAAAAAGCTTTGCAAAAAGAGAAGGGCCGAAAGGGGATTTCGCCCGTTGCGACGGGCGACCAAAGGCGCTGCCTTTGGAATCCGCCAGCTTTTGAAAAAGCTGGACCAAAACTTCCAACAAAACTCTCCCCTTCGTGCGGCGTTAGCCGCGCGCGATGGAACTACCCTCCGGGAAACCCGAGAGATCAGGCGCATACTGTCCAACAGAGCGAACCCGTCCGGATTCATCCTTCACCAGCATACCAAACTGTCCCGCGGCAACCTCGGTAATCTTCGTAAGTCCAGTCGGATCCGCCGGAGTCACACCGATCGTACCGCCGGCAAACAGCGCACTGCCGTCCTTCCGGATCGCCGCCGTGGAGCTCTGCCCGGCGCAGATCGCCACAACATCCGTCCAACCCGAGAAATCCATTCTGCCGTTCTGGCTGTTACCGCAACCAACCAGCGTTCCGTCCGCCTTCAGACCCACGCTGTGCGACGCGCCCGCCGCAATCTGCGCGATACCCGTCCAGCCGCCGACGTCACACTGACCCTTGCTGTTGTCTCCGATGGCAGTCACACTGCCGTCCGCCTTCAGGAAGAGAGCGTGCTTCTCCCCTGCCGCAATAGAAATCACATCATTAAGCCCGTTCAGCTTCGACCGATCCGCACTGCTAAAGGGAGAATCCCCACAGAGCACGATCTTTCCGCTCTCCAAAAGCACCAGCGTGTAATCCCCCGCCGCCGAAATGGCAAGCGTGTCGGTTCCCGTGTAACCGTTCTTGCTGTCAAGCTCTCCCTTGCCGTTCAGAACCACAACCCTGCCGGTATCCAGCAGAATCGCCACATGATCCGATCCCACCGCCACCGATACACAGACGGCACCGTAGTAGCCTTCGGCCTCGGGATCAAACAGCCGGTTCGCACCATAGGAAACCGTGCCGTCGTCGTTAATCCGCGCCGCGAAGCGATCCTGCGCGATCGAGTTCGCCAACACCTTCTGCAATTTGTCAGGCGATCCCCACAGATAGGAGATGTAGGCAGGCAGATTCGCCCGGAGAGCCATATCGGGGATCTGTTCGCAGACCTCGGCGATCAGCTCGGCGTCGTCGGTGCGCTTTGCCGCATCAAATGCCGCCGGATAGTCCTTCTGATCCATATAGTATTGCACAGCCGATCTGCGGATCACATATTGCAGCTCCGCCCCGCCGTCGGGATCGGAAGCGGCAAACTCTTCCGCTTCGGTAAATTTGTTTTCGGCAAGCAGCGCGTCCACGGCGGCGCTGACAATGCTCTTTTTCAGCGCGACGTCCTCGGGAAGATAGTGGTCAACAATCCACAGGCACTCCCGATAGCCCTCATCGGTATGCACAGGCGTAACACTGCCGCCCCGGACGGCAGCGATCCAGCCGTTTGCCGCTTGTGACAGCTTTTCGCTATCCTGCATCCGGTTCTTTGCAAGCTCGCAAGCCTTCTCAAAGTCGGATTCGCCGATATAGTATTCGTAGGTCTCGGTGTACAGTGCCGCAAGGGTGTCCGCCGATTCGTTCGTGTTCTGATATTCCGCCAGCCGCTCTCCGTACAGGCAGACAGTTTCGTAATCCTTCGCGCCGCGGTAATATTCGATGGCGGCAAGGCAGATGTCGGGCTTCAGCGAAGCGGCGTCCGCATCCTTGTCGGCCAACGTCCATGCGTCCTCGTAGCGATCCCGATCCAGATAGAACTGCACCCGTTCGCGTGTCTCCGTTCCTTCAGGAGGCTCGACCACGGTGGTAGCGGGAACGCTGCCGGATCCTTCGGTGGTCACCACGGGCTTGTTGCCGTTCTTCACCAGCAGAATGGTGGTCAGCACCACCGCCAGAACGCCCACCACCGATCCGGTGACGATCAGCGCGATTTTCAGCAGCTTGTGAAAGTTGAATCCCGGATGAAGAATCAGCTCGGTATCGCCAAAGTAGGCGAAAATCTCCGATCTGGACGATTTACAGTTCGCGCATTCCTCTTCTTGGCAGAGCTCGCCGCAGGTGCATCGCCAGACCACGGGCGACAGCTTTTCCGGGACGACGCTTGCCTGCTCGCCCAGTCTTGCCCGGATTTTCGCGACCCCTTCGGCGTCGTATTTCTTCTCCAGCAAAGCGGGAGCGGCGGGGACGGGGAAGAAATCGCCCCGCAGATAGTCCACAATACTGCCGTCCTCGAAGTGGATCCGGCTGATCGCCACGTCAGGCGCGCCGAATTTGGTGCCCGGCTGGGGCTTTATATCCACCGCGAAGCTGAACGCAGCGCTTTCGCCGCAGGGGAATCCCTCTTCCCCGAAGCGGATCTGCTTTGCCAGAAGCTCGCTTTCGTCGCCGGTGGGGATTGCCTTCCCCGTCTTGTCGGGGACCCGCACCACGAGGATCACCGAGCGGATGTTTTGCGCGGCGGCGGCACCCACGGGATACTCCAGCTCCGCCGTAATCGAATATTTCCCGCTCTCCAGATCCTGCATCAGCTTCGCCGACGCGAGGATCACCGGGCAGCGCAGCGAAATCCGCCTGCTCTGCTCCGAGAGAAGCACCGTTCCTGTCTTTTTACTCATATGAATAGTCGTTCCTTTCTGTCGGATTTCCCCGGAAACCCCGTTCCCCGAAAATCCCGTTTTTGTCCCGCGAAAGGCGTTATTTCGTCATTTTTTTGCGGGCGGAAAGCAGTTTTATTCCAAAGATCCGCGTCAGTCGCGGGCAATTCTGGGAAGTGCCGTCAGATCGAGCATGGCACCGTAGCAGTCGTAGTAATAATCGTAGCTGAAGACCGTGCTGCTGCCCTCTGCCAGATAGAATCCGTTCATCTGGAGGATGTTCTTCGCGTTCCGGAAGGCGGAGGAGTTGGGAGACAGATTCAACTCGGCGTTATTCTGGATCAGCACCAGATTGAGAACGGTGCCGGTATTGTAGGCGCCCATTCCGCCCGGAGCGGTCTCGTCGGGACGGTATCCGGCGTCAACCCACAGACCGATTCCCTTCGCCGCGAGATCGGAGGCGGCCTTCTCCAGATCCTCCAGCAGACCGCGCTGAATCAGCACAATCTTCTCGGATCCGTCATCGGAGGGGTTCTTGAAGAGCTTGCTGGGGTTCTCGCTGAGGTAGAGATCCAGATCCAGCAGATCGAAAACCAGCGGATCCCCGTACTCATCGGTAGCATACAGGTAGGGTGCCTGCACGAAAAGGGGCGTCCCCGGCTCCACCAGATCCACGGGGGAGCAATATCCGGCAATATTGCCGCCATTGTCGTAGACCGTGCAGCTGCCGTCGCCGTTCAGCGAGACCGACAGCCGGCTTCCGCGGGTATAGGAAGCCAAAGTCGCGCCGGTGAGGCTGCGGTTGCTGTAGATCCGCACCGCGTCCGAGCCTACCTCTTTGACGGTAATCTGACTGGCGTCCGCCGCCGCGTCGGCGCGGATCCCGGTCAAGGCGGCGCAAAGGAGCATAGCGAGGCAAAGACAGGTTGCAGTGCCGCGAAGTATGCGATTGTTCTTCATAATTATGACCATTCCTTTTCGTAGTATGAAGGGAGCCGTCGGCTTCTTTCAAGCTTATCCGGAAGTATAAAAACATCATCCGATACGCTCTTATTTTACACGATTCCTGTCGTTTTGTCAATACATCGAGGGGTATTTTAACAAAGCGTTCAATTCTGCGCAACAGATTTTGGCAAATTGGAGTCGATTTCCATCGGCAGAAGGCGACATTTTCCGTCATTTTCGCCCCGTCAAAACAGTTATCCCCGATTCGCAGACGTTTGTCCCATGTCTACCCTATTCGCCGATTGGACGCATCATTCCGAAAAATCGAAATTTTAAATCCCTCTTGACATTCCCGGGGAAATGTGGTACAATGGGGGTGCCAATAACTGCATATTTATGCTAGAAATCAAATATTTACAAACGGGCGTGTATTTTTACATTTGGTAAAAATACATGCTCTGGATTCACATGCCCGTTTTGTAATGATACGTGATTTCTAGTGATTCAGTTGTTGGCGCAATGGAGCTGTGTATTTTTCGGATGCGCAGCTTCGCTGCGCATT
>CAYOON010000170.1:0-4791 GCA_964405595.1 uncultured Lachnospiraceae bacterium
CCAAGGCGGCATCGCGAGTCTCCGACAGCCGCCGGATGGAGATTCTCGAATTCATGGAAAAGCATCCCCATCTGGACGATTTCTGCACCTTTATGGCAAAGCGCGCGGCAAACGGCGATCGCGATTGGCAGAAGTTCGACCCCGATCTGCCCGTGGATCCCGACGTGCTTTTCCTGCACCGATTCATCCAGCACACCTTCTACCAGCAGTGGATGATGGTCAAATCCTACGCAAACAGCCGGGGGATTGAGATCATCGGCGACGTTCCGATCTATCTGGATCTGTGCAGCTCCGATGTCTACGCCGATCCGAACGCCTTCCTGCTGGACGGCGACGGCTATCCCACCGAAGTCGCCGGGGTTCCGCCCGACTACTTCTCCCCCGACGGTCAGCTCTGGGGCAATCCCCTCTATAACTGGAAGCGAATGAAAGCCGACGGCTACGCTTGGTGGATCAGTCGGATCAAGTGGCTGCTGACCCTCTTCGACGGGGTGCGGATCGACCATTTCCGGGCGTTTTCCGCCTATTGGTCGGTTCCCGCCGACGCCGAAAGCGCCAAGGAGGGCAAGTGGATCAAGGGGCCGGGACTTCCCTTCGTGAATCTGCTCAAAAAGCAGGCTGGCGATCGGCTGATCATCGCCGAGGATCTCGGGGACATTGACGAAGGTGTGGTATCGCTGCTGAAACGGTCGAAGCTGCCCGGAATGCGGGTCTTCCAGTTCGCCTTCCTTGCCGAAAACAGCCCCCATATGCCCCACAACTATCCCGAAAACTGCGTCGCCTACTCGGGCACCCACGATAACAATACCCTGCTCGGGTACGTCTGGGAGTCGGACGAGGACACCCGTCGCCGAATGACCGACTATATCGGCTATCCCGAGTGGGATTGGAAGAATTCCTGCCCGGCGATCCTGAAAACGCTGCTGCGCTCGCCCGCCGACCGGGTGATCTTCCCGATTCAGGACATTCTCGGCTACGGCGGAGACACCCGCATGAACACCCCCGGCAGACCGGACGGAAACTGGGCTTTCCGCCTGACCGAGGAACAGCTCGGCGGCATCGATCGGGGATATTGGATGTATTTGAATGAAATGTATGGTAGATAAAAAAGAAGGAGCGTCTCATGGACGCTCCCTCTGTTCGTATATTTCCTCGGTAATATCGCCGTCTGTGCAGTGGATGATGTCGGCGCCATAGTCCCAGTAGTCCCGATCAAACACTCTATACATAGCGATCCATTCTTCCATTGTGCCGATATAATTGATGCTTTTCAGCTTTGAACAACCATAAAACGCCTCGCTGCCAATACTCGTCACGCTGCCCGGAATCGTTATACTTGTCAGCCCGGTATTTGTGAACGCCGAGTCACCAATGCTCGTCACGCTGTCGGAGATGGCTACGCTTGTCAGCTCTGCACAATTATGAAATGCCATGTCGCTAATGCTCGTAACGCTGTCGGGAATCGTTATGCTTGTCAGCCCGGTACAACCAAACGCAGAGCCACCAATGCTCGTCACGCTGTTGGGGATGGCTATGCTCGTCAGCCCGGTACAACCAAAAAACGCAAAGTCACCAATGCTTGTCACGCTATCGGGAATCGTTATGCTCGTCAACCCTGGACAATCAACAAACGCAGAGTGACCAATGCTTGTCACGCTGCCGTCGGTAGGAATCAAACTATTATTGCAACCTAAAATCAGTGTTCCGGTGGACGATTCTATCAGACAGTCACCGGTGCTGTGATAGTTTTGATTTCCTCGTTCTACCGTAATATGTTCAAGACTACTGCAAGATACGAATGCTTTTTCGCCAATGCTCGTCACGCTGCCCGGAATCGTTATGCTTGTCAGCCCTGTACAATTAGCAAACGCAAAATTGCCAATACTCGTCACGCCGTCGGAGATGATTATGCTCGTCAGCCCTTTACAATCAACAAACGCCATGTCGCCAATGCTCGTCACGCTGTCGGGAATCGTGATGCTCGTCAGCTCTGTACAAGCGTAGAACGCTTGGTTGCTAATGCGCGTAACGGGCTTGCCGTTATAGGTGGCTGGGATGACCACATCCATGTCTTTGCAGTTTCCGATGCAGAATACGATGTAGGATTCGCCATCACTATTGAGTTCAAATTTCAATCCTTCATCATTGTGTTCAGATTTCGACCCTTCATCATTGTGTTCAAATATAAATACTTCATCGCTACCGCACGATGCCATCGACACGCACAAAACAGCCACAGCCAGTACGCAAATCAGTTTTTTCATGGTTTTTCTCCTTATGTATAATTTGCTTTATTTATCTTTCATACTAATTATACTCTATAGTTCGACAGTTGTCAAGAGATTTTGACAGAAACCAGCACTTCAGCTTTAAATATTTTAGCAATTATTCACAAAATACGTCAAAAAGGGATAGCTGTACAGGCGTTCTATGCAGCTATCCCTGCTTTTGTACCGTTACCCCAATATCCGCAGCCCTTTCGGGTAGTGATTCTTCGCCACGCCGCCGCTGACCTTGATCCCGCCGAGGGTGCAGCCATGGTAGGTTACCACGCCCCAGCCGGTGAAAGTATCGCAGACGACCGTGTTTCCTTTCAGATAGGCGACCGCCTGATTGGAATCCAGCTCCAGACGGTTCACGAAATCGCCGCCGTATGCCATGAAGAAGCGGTGATCGGGGATCAGTCTGCCCTTCTGTACCACGCCGATCTTCACGCCGGGCGACAGCACCCCCTTCGGCGGGATGGGGAAGTCGGGATTTACCGCGTAAATACCGTCCTTTCGTGCCTCGAGAGTCAGATTCCTGCCCGAATCACCGAGAACCTCGGCGAGAAAGTCCCGCACGATGGCAGAATCCGCCTTGGACGGGGCGGTAAAGTCGGATTTGTAGCAGAATCCGTCGGATTCCCCTGATTTTCTTCGGAAAAGGGCTGCAAACTGCCCTTCCCCGGGGGCGAGATGAGGGTAAAACCGCCGACAGAAGGACATCTCCGATCCGTCAGACGAACGCCCGCCCGTCGTGGCAGCCTTCACCGCCTGCGGAGGATCCACCGGCTCGAATTCGGGATGGTTTTCGAGAAAATATTCGACGGTTTCCTCGTTTTCCTCGGGCGAGAAGGTACAGGTGGAGTAGAGCAGATACCCACCCGGCCGTACCGTTCCCGCCACCGCCGACAGAATCTGCCGCTGACGGATTGCGCAGTTCTGCACATTTTCGGGCGACCATTCCTCCACGGCGGCGGGATTCTTGCGGAACATTCCCTCCCCCGAGCAGGGGGCGTCCACCACCGTCAGATCGAATACGCCGTCGAACAGTTCGCCCAGCGCGTCCGCCGAAAGCCCGGTCACCATAGCGTTCCGGATTCCCAGCCGCTCGATATTTTCGGCGAGGGTCAGGCACCGCTTGGGGACCACCTCGTTTGCGACGAGGAATCCGCCCCGTCCGGCGAAGAGATTCGCCGCTTGAGAGCTTTTCCCGCCGGGAGCGGCACAGACATCGAGAATGCGGGGTTGATCCGGGAGCAGATCGCCCGGGAGCATAGACAGTGGAAGCATGGCCGAGGGTTCCTGAACGTAGATCGCCCCTGCGTGATGCAGGGGATGGTTGCCGATCTTCTCGCAGTCAAAGGTGAAGCCGTCCCGGGTGTACGGGATCGGTTCTACGGGGAAATCGACCGCTTCGGTAAGCGTCTCGGGGTTGATCTTATGGGAATTCACATGCAGTCCCCGGGTCGGCGGATTCTCGTAGGATGCCAGAAAGGCGGAGAAATCCGCGCCCAGAAGGGTTTTCATGCGATCCAGAAATTCTTCGGGTAAGTGGATCATTTTCGTCTCTCCTTACTTCTTCTCAACCAAAAAGAAGAAGGGCGACGTGGAAGAGTTGATGATTTTCAGACAGCTGATGGTAAACTGAAAGCGTGAATAGCCGGACAGCATTTCGGTGACCATCCTGCCCTCCACTTCCCCCTCGGGGTGACCGGGGTAGACAGCGATCAGCAGTCCGCCGCCGTGGGCAAGCATCTCGATGGCGTCCGCAATCGCGGGCAGCGTGGTCTCGTGCAGGGTCGTGATCGACTTATCCCCGCCGGGCAGCCAGCCCAGATTGAACATTCCCACGCAGATTTCTTCCTTCACATAATCCTTCGCGAGATGGTGGGAGGATTTGATCAGCGTGACGTTCTGCACGCCGTTTTCCGCAAGCAGCGCGGCAGTAGAATCCAGCGCCTGCTGCTGAATGTCGAAGGCGTACACCTTTCCGGACTCCCCGACCGCCTTCGACAGCCATAGGGTATCGTGTCCGTTGCCCATAGTGAAATCCACGGCAGTCCCGCCCGGGACGATGTGCCGGGATATGAATTCCTTTTCGGTGGTTAAAAGATCAATCATAGTTTCTCCAATTCGGGGGTTATCCCCTGTTTTTATTCATCAAACAACTTTGCGCAGATTTTCTTTGCATCCTCGAAGCGAACTTCCTTATTCCTCCCGCCGAAGACGCCGATCAGATAGCACCGATCACCCTCTTTTGCAAGGCAGAGGAAGTGATACCGCCCTCCGACCGCGCCCGTTTTCAGCCCGATCACCGCCGGATGGTAGTAGGGGCTATCCGGATTCAGCATCACGTTGGAATTCGTCCAATCGTTGACCGATCCGTCCGCATAGGTAACATGATCGAACGGCAGAGCGGCGTATTTACGGATGATCTCATTCTCCGCCGCCAGTCTGCCGATGAGGATCAGATCCTCGGCAGTAGTATAGGGATTCTTCGCGTCATTCCCGTCCGGGACTGTGAAAT
>CAYOON010000171.1:0-4760 GCA_964405595.1 uncultured Lachnospiraceae bacterium
CATCATTGCCTTTCCTTCGGAAAAGTCGATGAAACGCTCCATTTGCCGCTTGAAGCAGTCGGCGTTGTGCTGGATGTCCTCCTTGGTCAGCATCTTGCGCATATCCGTTCTGCCCGAGGGGTCGCCGATCATGGTGGTACCGCCGCCGATCAGGGCGATGGGCTTATTGCCCGCCATCTGGAGCCGCTTCATCAGCGTAAGTGCCATAAAATGTCCGGCGGTCAGGCTGTCGGCAGTGCAGTCAAAGCCGATATAGAAGGTGGCTTTGCCGTTGTTGATCATTTCCTTAATTTCTTCCTCATTGGTAACCTGTGCGATCAGTCCGCGGGCTACCAGCTCTTCGTAAAGTGTCATAATTTATTCCTTTCAAATGGTTATTTATTGGTTTTGATCCGCCTTTTTGGCGATATTCAGCATTTCGAGGGCACTTTCGTAGATCTTCTGCGAGAATTCCACGCCGCCCATGATCCGGGACAGCTCCCTTGCCCGCTGGGATTCGTCCAGCAGGGTCAGACGGGTGACCGATCGGCCGTCCTCCTCGGATTTCGAGATCCGGAAGTGGGAATCAGCGTTTGCCGCTACCTGCGCGGAGTGGGTAATGCAGAACACCTGCGGACCCTTCGCCAGCTCCCGGAGCTTGATTCCGATCTTCTGGGACGTTTTGCCCGATACGCCCGTGTCGATCTCGTCAAAGACGATGGACGGGATTCCCTCCGAATCGGTCAGCACGCACTTGATTGCAAGCATGATTCTCGACATTTCGCCGCCGGAGGCGATCTTCGCCAGCGGTTTCAGCGGTTCGCCGGGGTTGGTGGAGATCAGGAATTCCACCTCGTCCATACCGTCGGGTCCCAGAATATCGCCCGATTCAGGCGACCGCCTCTGCACTTTGGCGGCGAAGGCGACCTTGTTCATGTCAAGATAGGCAAGCTCGGCGCAAATTTTTTCAGACAGATCTGTTGCCGCTGTTTTGCGAAGTTCGTACAGTTCGGATGCAATTTCTGTGGCCTCGCCACGGTATCGCTCGTAGAGGGCGGCGTATTCCTTCGCCTTTTCGTCGGACAGCAGGATTTCCTCCTGATCCTTCTTCGCCTTATCAAGGAAGGCAAGCACCTCTTCGATGCTGCTTCCGTACTTCCGTTCAAGCCTCCGGATCGTGTCCAGCCGATCCTCAATCTCGGACAGCCGTTTTTCGGGATTTTCCCCGCCGCCCGGCAGCAGATCGGCGGCAGTCTCGGCAATGGATGCCAGCTCGTACTGCATATCGTAGAGCTTATCCGAATAGCTCTGCGCTTGGGGCATCACGTCGGACAGCTCGTCCAGCGATTTGCGGGCGATCTCCAGCATCCGATAGGCAGACATGCCCTTGTCGTTCTTGTAGAGTGCCCGATAGATGGTCGTGACCTGCTTGGACAGTGCCTTAGCGTTTTGCAGGATCTTCTTTTCGGCGGTCAGATTCTCTTCTTCGCCGGGCTTTAGTTTGGCGGATTCGATATCCGAAATCTGGAAGCGCAGCATATCCAGCCGCTGCTGCTTTTCCCGCTCGTCCCGCAGGATGGCGTCCATCTTGCGTCTGGCGTCGTTCATGCTCCGATAGAGGGCACGGTATCGCTCGGCGGTTTCATAGGATCTGCCGTAGCGGTCGAGAATCCCAAGATGGCTTTTGGGTGAGAGCAGCGCCTGATTCTCGTGCTGACCATGGATGTTGACCAGCAGCGCGCCCACTTCCCTTTGCAGGGAGAGGGGAATGGATCTGCCGCCCAGTTTGGTGGCTGACCGACCCTCAATGTCGATGGTGCGCTGCACATAGAGACAGCCGTCCTCGTCGGGGGTGATCCCCAGTTCAGACAGAGCCTGCAAGGAAGCCTTCGGCAGATCGGTGAACAGCGCGCTGACCATCGCCCGGCTCTCTCCGGTACGGATCAGCTCCTTGCTGGTTCTGGCACCGAGGATCAGTCCGATGGAGTCGATGATGATCGACTTTCCCGCACCCGTTTCACCGGTCATGACGGTAAATCCCTTCGAAAAATCCACATCCAACGATCGGATAACCGCGATATTTTCGATATGCAAAGAGGATAGCATAGATCTGTCCCCTTCCTTTCCTGTATTTTCCGGGTTAGTTTGCGATTCCCAGACGTTCCTTGATCTGTTTCACGATCGAGACTGCAGAGTTCGAAGTGTGGGCAACTGCGAAGATGGTATCATCTCCGGCAATGCAACCCAGCAGCGAATCGGACAGCAGCGCGTCGATCGCGGCTGCCGCCGCCTGCGCCATGCCGGAATAGGTCTTGATCACGATCATATTGTTTGCATTCTCCACCGAAATGACAGTCTCCCGCAGGATATTGACATATTTCGCGCTCTGCCGGGTTTCCTCTGTTTCTCTTTGGGCGTATTTGTATCCGCCCTTGGAGGTGACCTTGATCAGCTGCAACTCCCGGATGTCCCGGGATACGGTGGCTTGGGTGACGTCATAACCCGCCTCGCGGAGTCTGTCCAGCAGCGACTCCTGCGTTTCAATATCGGAGGACGATATAATCTCCAGAATTTTTTCCTGTCGTTTATTCTTCATATTTGCTCCTTGATTTTCTCAAAATCAAACGGAAATGGTTCATTATATTGAAAATATGCCAGAAACTCTACGTTTCCGTCGCCGCCCTTTATAGGTGAGCGGATCAGATCCCGGATATACAGCCCGTGTCCGGCAGCGATCGGAATCAGCCGCTCCAGCACCGCCTTGTGTGTCTTCGGATCCTTCACAATGCCGCCCTTGCCGACCTTCTCCCTTCCTGCCTCAAACTGGGGCTTGATCAGACTGACGAATTCCCCGCCCGGCTTCAGAATCAGCGGCAGAATCGGGTAGAGATAGGTCTGCGAGATAAAGGAGAGGTCGCAGACGGCGATGTCGCATTTCTCGGGAAGGGTGTCTTCGTTCACGTCCCGGATGTTCAGCGACTCCAGATTCACAACTCTCGGATCGCCGACAAGCGACGGATGGAGCTGTCCCCTGCCGCAGTCGATGGCGTAGACGCGGCTGGCCCCGTTTTGCAGGAGTACATCGGTAAAGCCCCCGGTGGACGCGCCGATGTCGCAGGCGATTTTGTCGGCGAAAGTCAAGTCGAACGCAACCCGCGCGCCTTCCAGCTTGAAACCGCCCCTGCTGACGTAGGGGATCGCCTGACCGGTGACTTCGATTCGGTCGGAATCCGAAACGTCGGTGCTGTCCTTCTTTGCGGGGATCCCGTTCACAAGCACAAATCCCCCGGCGATCAGCTCTTTCGCCCGATTTCGGCTTTCCGCATAGCCTTTTTCGGCAAGATATTTGTCAATTCTCATCTGTTTATTTGCTTCTTTTTTGCAGATAGCGGGCAAAATCGGTGAGAATTCCCGCATTATCGTATTCTTTGACCGATTCAACCGCCTTTTCGGTAATCACATCGGCAAGTCCCTCGGCAATATCCGCCGGCATGAAGGTTAAATAGGTCGTTTTCGCGTTCTTTTCGTCCGAATGGGCGGGTTTTCCGATATTTTCCGTCGTGGATCGGACGTCCAGAAGGTCGTCCACCAGTTGAAACACTCTTCCGATGCCTTCCGCATAGCAGGAAAGGTCAGCGAGAATCTTTTCATCCTCCACACCGGCTGCAAGCGCACCCAATTGGCAGGCGGCGTTTATCAGAGCGCCGGTTTTCAGGTTGTGCATCTTGGTCATGGTCTCATAACTGATGCTCTGATTCTCACCGTCCAGATCCATCTGCTGTCCGCCGATCATTCCGGCAAATCCTGCATTCTCCGCAAGGATTGCGACCGCTTTCGCCTTGTGTTCGGGCGGAATATCCGGGTCTTTTGCCACGATCTGGAAAGCGTAGGTCAGGAGTGCGTCCCCGGCTAGGACTGCCGTTGCTTCCCCGTAGACCTTGTGGCAGGTGGGCTTCCCGCGACGCAGATCGTCGTCGTCCATACAGGGCAGATCGTCGTGGATCAGCGAGTAGGTGTGGATCATCTCCAGCGCGCAGGCATAGACCACGGCTTCGCTGACATTTCCCTTGAAGATCGAGTTTACGGTCAGCACCAGAAAAGGACGGATCCGCTTTCCACCCGCTTCTACACTGTAGCGCATGGCTTCGATCACCTTATCCAAATCGGGATCCATCGGGGCGAGATACTCGTTCAGCTTGTTCGAAATCAGTCCCGCGGTTACTTTGAGTTTATTTTCAATGGATGACATAGAGTACCCCATTATTACTCGGATTTTTTGAAATCCTTCTCTTCCATGCCCTGATCGGTGGACACGAGAATCCGGATCTTCTGCTCGGCATCGGCGAGCTTCTGATTGCAGAGCTTTACTAGTCCGACACCCTCCTCAAAGAGGGCGAGCGACTGATCCAACGGTGCGCTGCCGCTTTCCAGAGCGCGGACAATCTGCTCCAGTCTGGCAAGGGATTCTTCGAAATTCATGTCTGTTTTCTTCTCGCTCATTGTTTATTCCTCATTTCGCTTCACAGCTTTAATCAAAAGAAAATTCGGTTTGTGCAGACACCTTTCCCGCTTTTTGTCCCGTCGGATGACCTCCGCATCGGGAATCGGTTCGAGTATCTTTTCAATAATAAATCCCGCTTCGACAAGCCCATTGACAATTTCAGAAAAGGTGCGGTGGTACTTTTCAACATTATCGATGATCCATCGGGTAGTACGCTTCCCGCTTCTGGAATAGTCGGTCAAATTATAGTGAAGTGCGTTGCCGCTGGTGTCTTTTGTCC
>CAYOON010000172.1:0-4717 GCA_964405595.1 uncultured Lachnospiraceae bacterium
ACCATGAGCTGGAGCAGCTTCCTGTCCTCCAGGGCGGCGGGATAGAGGCGCTTGACTGCCTGGGCAAGAATATGGGACGCGGTATGACGGAACACCTTTCTGCCGGCTTCGTCGGCAAAGGTGAGGGGGGTGATCGACATGCCCTCGGTAACGGGGGCGGTCAGCTCCAGCGTATCGCTGCCGTTGGTGGCGGCAAGGACGTCGCGGGTCATGAGTCCCGCCTCCTTGATTGCGTCGTACACCGTTACTACGGCGTCCGAATTGATTTCTGTCTGATTGACGGTGAATTTCATTTGAAAGACCTTCCTTTCTTTATAATAAATAAGCCCCCGACACAGTTTTCCTGTGTCGGGGTGCAGATAAACAATTATCGCACGGTTCCACCCGAAATTTTCGCTCAAAAATATGGGGAGTAGTCCGACGGTGGTAGCACTTCCCTGCGGGACGCGATCTTTTCAGCAGCCGATCGCTCTCTGTGGACCCGGTCCGGATTGTCGTATCCTTCGGTAATCCTTATTATACGCCGATTTATGCGGTTTGTCAAGGGGTTTTGTGAAAAAAGTGCGGTGTTGCCAGAATAAATTATCGAAAAATTCAAAATTTTGCTATTGACATCTTCCGGTCTTTCGTATACAATTAAATCAACAATCATGCTCAAAGGAGGAATTCTCATGAAAAAAACTATCGCGCTATTGATTTCTGCGGTTCTGCTGTTGTTGACCTTCAGCGGATGCGCCGAAGATTCCATGGAGTACGGACTTTCCGACGAATCGGAAATCGTGAGCACAAAGTTCTCACGTCCGTTTTACGACGATATTGAGGGAGAACCCAAGCTGTCGGATGATCAAGTGACAGCGATCCTGAAAAAGATACCTTACGATCAATACGAGAGCTATCCCCGTAATCCGATGGCTCCGATCTCGGCGACCCTGTTTAAAGACGGAGAAGAGCCTACCATCGATATACGGGATCGAAGACTGATCCGAATGATGAATTTTTACCATAACGCAGTCTATTATTCGCAGTATTCCTATTCACAGGGATACCTTGACAATGAAAGAATTGAAGAAGCCGAAACTGAAAGCTATCGGCTCGAAATCAAATATACTCCCGAGAAACTGGGCGGAACGCCCATCTTTGATACGATCATCGTGACGAATTTATCATTCATCCCAATTCGCTATGATATCCCCAGTTATAATGCCGATGCTACCGCTGCCGTTCACTTACCGCTTTATGATCAGTATCCTTGGTTAGATTTGTTTGGTTTTTAATCAGATCTGACCCCGAATCTCTTCACTTTGCATCCGTATGTGTGATTCACCACCCGCTATCTTGCGACAGCGGGTGGATTTTCAGCCATCCTATTAAATTCTTGAAATTTATTCAAAAATTCCGAACCTTTTTCTTTTCCGGTGACTCTTTAGGGCAGGACGTCCGAAAAACAGGTATTTGAAAGGAGGGAACCCCATGACCGATGAAGAAATCGTCCAAAAAGTCGTTGCAGGCGACGGAGAAGCCTTCGGCGAGTTGATCGAGCGATGGTCGAGACCCATGCTCCGGCTGGCGATCTCGATCACCGGCAGCGAACCGATCGCCGAGGATGCCGTTGAGGATGCCTTCACCGACTGCTTCCTCCATCTGGCGTCGCTGGAAAATCCTGCCGCCTTCGGGGGATGGATTGCCACCGTGGTTCGCCGCAAGTGCTGGCGGATGGGGCGGGCATGGACGATGCGGGTCGGCGAGGACATCTCCGAATACGCCGAGATCCTTCCCTCCGACGAATACCTGCCCGACGATATTATCCTGCACGACGAGCGAAACGAACGGGTGCGCACCGCTATCGAAAGGCTATCCCCCAAGCTGCGGGAGTCAACGAGGCTGTTCTATCTGGAGAGCCGATCGCTCCGGGAGATCGCCCTGCGGCTCGGCATCAGCGAGGGTACCGTCAAAAGCCGGCTCTTTGAAGCCCGCGAGAAACTACGAAAGGAATTATGGGATATGAACGAGAATTATACGAATATGGAAGAATTGGAAAGACGGATCAAGAAGCGGATCGATACGGTATCGCGCTATTACGGCACGCAGAACTTCGAAAAAGAAGTCTCCGAAATCTTTGATCTGGTGAAACAGCTTTCCGATCCCGAAAGGCAGCAGTACTATCTGGCAAATGCCTATCAGCTCGCCGCTTGGAGCGAAGCGGGTGAGAAGAAGCAGGAATTCATCGATCTGGCGAAAAAAGCGGCAAAAGAAGGCGGCAATGCAATGCTGATTGCCGGCGAGCTACTCAGTCGGGTGTTGAATTCCTGGAATAACAGCGAAACCATCCGGTTCATTACAGAAACGGCACTTCCGGAGCTGGAAAAGTATGCCGCTTCTCCCGACTATAACGACGCTCGGTGCCGTCTGCTCTACTGGCTCGGAGTGTATGAACATCATAACGGAGAATACGAATCGGCGATTTCGACCTTCGACGAGGTCTGCCGAACCATCAGCCACAGCGAGATTCACTACGCCACCGCGATTGCCGCCGCCCGGGCTGTCCGTCAAGCTGTCGAAAATACCGCTGACCCAAAGTCGGGGCTGCAGGCTGTCGGCGAACGGTATGTGCAGGAAAACGGAAGAATGTTACTCACATCACAGCCCGGATTTTCAACGCACGGTTCATTTCCCGGCGTACCGCGATACGACTCGTTCTGGTACTGGGCAAGCAGAGTGGACAGAATCCTGTACGACAGCACTCTGACTGCCGGGCAAACGATTGTCAATGATAAGGGCGCTGAATTATGCTGTGTGTCGCTCGATGAGAAGGTCACCGTCCCGGCGGGAGAATTCACCGGATGCCGCCATTTTCGGTCGTCGGTTCCGAACAATCTCACCGTCGATATCTGGATTCGAAGCGGCGTAGGGCCTGTCCGCGCGATTATTGTTGACAATCAAGGCAAAAGAGAGGAATATCAGTTGGAAAGCTTCCACATCAGCGGCGGAAACGGGTTGATCCCGATCAGCGTCGGCAACTGCTGGAGCTATGTAAATCCGGCTCTGCCCAAATCGCTGTATGCCCGGATGGAGCGGCGAGTGGAGTATACCGACGGTCAGGTTGTTGATTTTTCGGTATCAAAGGTCATGTCGATGAAAAAGGATTACCTCTCCGACATTCTGAACAGCAAAGAATCAGAAGTCTGCATTTATGCCTGCAAAAATCTGTGCAACGAGTGGAAGATCAGCGAGGCGGTGGAAGCGCTCCGCGCCGCCGTCCGCGCCAACAGCTCGGCGAACGCGGTCGCTGTAGCGCTGATGGGGATCGAAACGCTCTCGCTCTTCGCTGACTATCACGAGAAGGGCTACCGCTTCTGCCCTTCCGGCATCTTCGGCTCCAACCTGCGCGTGGAAAACGGAAAAATCAGCTATACGGAATATGGATACACCTCCTTCGCGCCCTACCGCTACGGCTCCAGAGGGAAATACGAGGATCGCATCTTCGGCGCGAAACCTTTCCGCTATCTGCAAATGCTCACCGGCGGGATCTGGAATCCCGAGTGGGTGGCGGGATACGTCGGGGAGTACACCGTAGACCCCGGGCTTGTCGCCACCATCCGGGTCGAGGACGGCGGCAGCGTGGATACACCCTGCGGACGGTTTGAGAACTGTCACAAGCTGACGGTCGATCTCGAACTGGAGGGTGCGGAGTCCGACTACTACTTCAAAAACAATTATTCCCACGTTTACTGCGGAAAGAAGGAATTCTGGTTCGCGCCGGGCGTCGGAATCGTGCGGCACGTCTGCACTTGGGGCGACGTCAATCAGTCGGAGATTCTGCTGACGAAGTACAATGTTCCCGGCGCCGCTGCCGACGAGTACCTCCCCGTCCACATCGGATCGGAGTGGGAGTACGACGAGGTTCATCTGATCGCCGAAGGCTATCGCGCCAAACGTCGGATGCGGGTCACCTCCGGAATCGGGGAGAACTATCTGCTCACCGAAGCGCAGGAGTTCGTCTGGCTGGGAACGGAAGAAGAATACGAGAAGTTCCGCCAGTCTGACGGATAATAGTGAAAAACAGATCAGCCTCGAAATATGGCTGATCTGTTTATTATATTCAGGAAAGATATGTTGAAACTGCGCTCTTTGTGCCGTACCAAATCTGACAGCCCGATCTGCCGCAGCGATAGGAATCGGACAGCTGATTTTCCAGCATGTTCAGCGCCGATTCGGCGTCCCGCTCCGATTCGAAGAAAAGTACCTCCAGAATGGTGGTTCCCTCGGAATCCTTTGCGATCAGGTAGGCGGTCAGTTTCCCTTCGCAGTCGAAGTTAAAGCCGCTTGCCAGATTGGACAGCTCTCCGGCGTTCTCGGTATAGGACAGATCCCATCCGCAGTCGAGAATCCGCGCTTTCGCCGCGTCAATATCTGTCGGTGCCTTTACCGACACGCAACCGATCAGGATCGTCGCAGACAACAGCAGAAGCAGGATACCGGCGGCAGTTTTACAGGATCTCATCGAGCCTTGCCGCGATCGCACGGAGGAAGCCCTCGGTATCCACCTTCGTCACCTTTTCCAGCGTGGACATGGCGGCAAGGTCGCCGGTCAGGGCGCTGTCCCGGAGAGCCTTCTCCATCTGTTCATCGGTGAACGTCCCGCCCAGAGTGATGTTGTCCCGGATGGTGGAATTGAACAGGAACACGTTCTGCTCAATATAGCTCATCTGCTGCTGAA
>CAYOON010000173.1:0-4657 GCA_964405595.1 uncultured Lachnospiraceae bacterium
TTGGATTCCTTCTATAGGCATTGTTACCTCCACTTAGTCGTTAATTCTGCATATACTTTTTATATGTCTCATAAACCTCATGTGCGAATACACTCAAAAACGTTTGATCAAATTCGTTCTCAAACCGTAGATCCTGCGAAAACCCGCCTGCGCCGAGGCTGTTCAGATGTCCCTTCACGCTGATATGCCCCCTTCTGTCCCCGCAGAACTCGATGAACTGGTTCCCAAATGGTTCTTCGATCCTCGCAGAACCTGTAAAAGTATGATACAGATTCAATAAGTCCCCGGTAAACGCCGCGAATCCTTTTATATCAATATCCATCGAGCTGTTTCCGGAGAAACCCGCGCTGTCAACGGATACCTGCATAATCGTATTCGATGGATACGCTATATCGCTTTCAAACACCCGAAGATCACAAGTTAACTTGAATAATTCGGCTTTTAATTCGTGCTTCACAAATCCACCCCTCTTTCTTTATCGGATACACTTTCTCCTGCAATTGTCTTTTCTTCATGTAAGCATCGAAAACAGGAACACCGCCACGCCCAATACGACGAGGACAATACCGGTCGCTCTGTTTAATGTTTTGGGTTCTGCCTTATTTGCAAACACAGCCGCGATTCTCGCCCACAAAAGGGTAAACAGCACACAGAAAACGCAGACCGTGGGATCGGGTGCGCCGCCTATCGCAAAATGGGACACCGCTCCCGTAAGCGCGGTAAATGTCATTATAAATACGCTGGTACCCACGGCAGTTTTCAATTCGTATCCGAGTACAGACGTCAGGATCAGAAGCATCATCATACCGCCGCCTGCCCCGATGAATCCGCAGATAAAGCCGATCACGACACCGCAGATAATGGATTGAACTACCCTTTTCTTTGCGGAAACGCCCTGCATGGCTTCCTTTGTCGTCATAACCGGTTTCACAATAAACTTTATACCCAGCAGAAACGTCATGAACACAGAGAAGTTCCCCATTGCCGTCGACGGAACCAAGCTGGAAACATAGCTTCCCGCCACAGTAAACGTCAGGACGCTCGCCATCATAATCAAGCCGTTTTTTATATCCAGATTCTTATTCTTGCCGTATGTGTAGGCCGATACCGCGCTTGCAAGCACATCGGATGAAAGGGCGATTCCTACAGCCATATAAGGATCAATGCCCAGAAAGGTAATCAGCATCGGACTGATGACGGCAGCCGCGCTCATTCCGGCAAATCCCGTGCCGAGTCCAGCTCCCATGCCCGCAAAAAATGTCACAATGATTGTTATCAACAGTTTCACATTAAATTTCTCCTTGTGTATCCGTAATATCCCTCATCGACGACAGGATCAGCCAAAGACTTCCGCCGCGGCAACGATTTTCAGGATCGACTCGTCTGCCTTATCCCGTCCGTATGCGTCAAGAAAACGCTCGGCATACAGATTCGTTTTCAGATTGTACCACAGCGTCCAGATTCCCCAGAAAATATCGATATGCCTATCGCCGACACCGCCGGAGCCAACGTCAATGAACCCGGACAGCTTCCAGTCATGCAGAATAATATTCGGCAGACAGTAGTCGCCGTGAAGCAGAACCTTGCCCCGCAGCGCGTCCTTCCCCGCCGTCAGAACAGCATAGGCTTCCTCTGCCGAACGGTAGCCAAAGCTATCGGGAAATTGGGATTTATCATAATTTCCCGTGCGGTAATTCTTCTCCGCTCCGGCAAGGTATTCTGCCGTTCGATCGTCGATCGGGCAGCCGCTGTAATCGGTTTCGTGCAGTTTTCTTAATTCATATGCGATGGTGTCACATAAGCGGGCGGGATCGGCAAGATACCCTTCGTGAGTGCCGTCCTCGCCGACAACAGCGGTTGTCAGGAGCCAATCGCTGTCGTCTGAGATATACTGCAACACTTCCGTGCCAAATCCCTTGGAGTGGAAGTATTCGGTCATGCGGGATTCTTTTTCGAGCATTCCTTTACCCAAACATTTTAAATAGTACCCATTCCCCCTGTCAATGAAGTACACTTTCGCCATAGGGGAGCAGGAACTGTCGTAAATCTTCGCTGTAGAGACGAAGTGACGAATATCCTGCGGCAGATCGTTTGGGAGTTCGTTCAATAGTGTTTTTTTCATAAAAATTCTCCTTATATCACTCTTTAAATGATCGTTAAGCCTATCTGCCCTACAAGTACTGTCATTATTTATCCAGCACATACATTAACTGACTTGCAAGCATAATTTGTTCCATCGCCTCTCTTTTTGTGTATAAAAGATTTTCATGCGAGGACGGATTTCTATATGCCGCAAAAGCTCCTTCAAATATAGATTGTATGCCCCTACGATAATCTTTTCCACTAACTGTAGATAGATCAGCAAAGTGGTATGCACCATTCTCCGTAAGCAACGCTCCTATTATATCACCAACTTTAGCCGGCACTGTAACACCCGGCTTTAGCACTTGAAAAAGTTCCCTTAATCTTGTTTCTACCTCTTTAATTGCTTTTTCTGCTGCTGAATCATAATGTCCATCACAAAATAGCTGTTGTGAAATTGCTCTAATACGAGGATGAATTTCATACCAGACAGCTATATCAACAGGTTCTTCTGCGATATGACTGATAATAATATATAGTTCACCAAATGCCGCGTTATTTACTGTAAATACATTATAACTTGCAGAACTTCTGAAAAGCTTTATAGAAATATTCTTTAATGCTCTCGAATAAAAAGGATACTCTTTTTCAATCTCTTCTGCTATTGTAACAATTTGATTACAAGTATTGTTTACTGAAGCAAAATCTAATTTTACCACTCCAACAAAAGCTAATCCCCTATTTACATTGTCAATCCAGCTTTGTAAACTTCTAAGTTCATTCTCATACGAAATTTTCATCATCTTACGGTTTCCTGTTTATTTTCCCTTGTTATTTTTTCTTCTGAAATACTCTTATTTGCCGTGTTTTAATGCAATTTCGAGGTTTTCTGTTTCCGTCAAAATTGTAAAAAATGTAACGAAATTGCCACCAATCTTTATTTTGCGACCTTCTCCATCCACCCCACACACTCCACATGACCCGTCCGCGGGAACAAATCCGCCGGGGTCAGCTCCCGCAAAATGTAGCCCTCCTTCGCAAACAGCGCAACGTCCCGCGCCATGGTGTCGGGATTACAGGAGATATACACCACCCGCCGGGGCGCGATCGTCGCGATCCGTTCGATCAGTGCCAGATCGCAGCCCTTCCGGGGCGGGTCGATCACGATCACGTCCGCCGACTCCACCGCCGGGTGATTGGCGTCGCCGCAGTAGAATGTCGCGTTCCCGATTCCGTTGATCTCGGCGTTCCGGCGGGCGTTCTCCACCGCCTGCGGGACGATCTCCACCCCGATCAGCCGGCATCCGGGGTGATCCTTCACCAGCGACAGCCCGATGGTTCCAACCCCGCAGAAGAGATCGACCAGCGTCTGTCCATCCCGCAGATCGGCATACTCCGCCGCCTTTTCGTAGAGCTTCTCCGCCATATTCCGATTCACCTGATAGAAGGACGCCGCCGAGATGGCGAAATCCAGCCCGCACAGACGGTCGGTGATGGTTTCCTCCCCCCAAAGCAGCCGGAACCGATCCCCGAGGATCACGTTGGTCTGCTTTTTGTTCACGGACAGCACAATCGAGGCGATATTTGGATGTTTTTTGGTGATTTCCCGGCAAAATCCCGCTTCATCGGGCAGTTTTTCGCCGTTTATCACGATGCACAGCGCGATCCTGCCCTCGCACGCCTTTGACGTGGTACGCAGGCAGAGGTGGCGCAGCAGTCCCTTCCCTGTCTGCTCGTCGTAGGCGTCGATTTTCCGCGCGGCGAACCACGCCGAGCAGTCGCGGACGACCGATTCAAAGGCGGGGTCCTGCAAAAGACACGCGCTGCTGGGAATCACGGTATGACTGCGGGGCGCGAAATAGCCCACCGCGCCGTCCTTCCCCACGGGATACTGCACCTTATTCCGATAGCCACTCTCGGCGTCCGACAGAATCGGCATCGGCTCCACCGGGATTCCCGCCTTCCGGAAGGCGTTTTTGACGTAACTTTGCTTCAGTTCCAGCTCGTGCGCATAGGTGATTGACCGATAGACGCATCCGCCGCACCTTCCCGCATGGGGGCAGAGGGGATCGGTACGGCAGGGCGACGGCGTGATCAGCCGCTCCACTCTGGCTACGGCATAATCGGCGGCAACCTTGATGATCTTCAAATCAGCGAGATCCCCGTCCACGCCGCCGTGGACGAAAACCGCCTTCCCGCCGATATGGCAGACCCCGTAGCCGAGGTTATTAGTATCCTCAATCAGAATTTCCCGGAAGATTTTGTTCTTTTCAAGCTGCGTATCCACCGTAAAATCTCCTTGTTCTTCGAAAAAATGATGGTTTTGCCATCATTATACACCAATACCGAAAAAAGATCAAGTGGCGGAAACAATTTTTGCGAAAAAACACTTGCATTCTGCTCGAATGCGTGGTAAAATAGGATCGTATAAATCGCTGCGCAATTTTTAAAATATTTTCCATCTTTGCAATTTTTTGTCACAGTAATCCCGAAAAATCCGTCATTTGTATTATATCGGAGTAGCGGACAAGCTGCCCCGAAACCACCACCCGCCGAAAGGAAATCTTCATGCAAG